>JBFFMO010000416.1:0-4755 GCA_041554035.1 Allomicrovenator sp.
CTGCTGAAGAAGCACCTGCTGAAGAAGCTCCTGCTGAAGACGCAGAATAAATCAGCTTCTTTTCTCCTCAATGGTCGGCAATCGCCGGCCTTTTTTTTTGGACGACAATCCCATTTCCTCGGACTTGAGATTACGTTACCATGTGTGCGCTCTGAGGCTCAGGTGTAGAGGACTAGATGAAGAGAAAGTGTAATTGGGTAGGAATTGTGTTTTCGGTATCGCTGGCAGCGATGTCACTTGGACTCTTGGTTGGGTGTGCAGACGATCTGTACGCACCGTGCAACCTCGACTCTACTTCACCCGATCTCGCTGTGAGAACATGCGGAGACACCTCGGGAACCGAAGACAAGAGCTGTGTCGTGGAAAATCAGGTTCAGTGTGACACCCGTGTTTGCGGGCGATACAGCGGATCAGATGCTTTTTGCACCAAACGATGCAGCGAAGATGGCGATTGCCCTGCAGGCCTTTGCCTTGAATTTGTGTATCAGTCAGGTGCGAAATACTGCGTGGAAAATCAACTGGTTGACGGCTAAGTTCGCACCTTGAAAAAATTTTTGGAGGTCTCTTTTTGGGGACCTCTTTTTTTGTGCTTCGGGCATGTAGGTGTACACCTTGACGGTGTGTGGTGGCGCGGTTAACGTGGGCGCTCCAATTTTCCTAATGTAAGTGCATCGACTACAAACTAGGCAGAAACCGACCGGCAGCGGTCGGGGTCTTTATGGCCGCGCGGGATATCCATACGCGCGCTAACCAAGCCAAGATGAGGGACGCGTGAATTCGCTGAATACAACATGGTCTCGAATGGTTCAGGGTGGGGTTGTTGCTGCGATTTTAGGATCGTCAGCGCTAGGCTTTGCTCAGGACGGCATGAGTTTCGGTGAAGACGAGGTGACTGCGGTCAGTGAAGTCTCACCGGCAGCTAAATTTCTCGAAGAAGGCAAGGCACTTTACCTCAAGGAAAAATATCCTGAGGCAAGTCTCTTGTTCTGGAAGGTTCTGAAGGACGGAGACGTCTCCTCGGAACTCTTGCGTCCTGAGGCGCAGTACGAACTGGGCAAGACGCTCTACCGTCTTGAACTCTACCAGGGCGCATTGCAGCATTTTGGAGCGATCGTGGAATCGGGGGAATCCAACCCCTTCTTTCTGCAGACGCTGCGCGGTCTGGTGCTCCTCACCGATCAGATCCCAGAGGATGCCCTCCTCATGGAGCGATTGGCGACCTACAAGGATTACTTGACTGAGGTTCCCGAGAAATACCGTGATCGCTTTGCTTATCTGGTAGGCAGGCATCTGTACAACCAGATGAATATCGATGCCGCTTTGGCGATGTTGAATAACGTCACCACGCGAAGCCCGGATTACTCAAAAGCTCGCTACATTGCGGGTGTGGCACATGTCGCCAACTACGAGGCCGAACCGGCCGTTGCGGCGTTCAAGGAAGTCCTTCGATACCTCACCTCGCGCGAAGCGAGTGGGTCGATGACTCCCGAAGAAAAGACCCTGCTTGAGATGACAAACCTCGGCATGGCTCGGGTGTTCTATTCGACAGGCGGATACGACAAATCGGTAAAATATTTCGGTCGAGTGGGGCGCAAATCCGAACACTGGCCGACTTCGCTTTTTGAATCGAGTTGGGCCTATTTCCAGATGGACTTGTACAACAAGGCATTGGGAAATCTCCTCACGATCAACGCCCCCTTCTTTGATAATGCGTACTTCCCGGAAGGTACGATCCTTACCGCCGTTCTCTACTTCTACAACTGCAAGTATGAGCGCGTGCGATACGTTCTTCAGGGATTTGATGACCAGTACGGTCCAATCCAAACAGAACTTGCGAGCGTGATCACCAAGTACGGCGAAGATCCCGAAGGCATGTACAAGTGGTTGATGGATGTCCGTGACGGGAACTCCAGCAACTACGAGTTGATCCGTGTGGTCAATGCAGCGGTCAATGACCAGTCGGTTCAGCGCAAAATTGGGTTGATCACCGCCATCGAAGGCGAAAAAGAGAAAATGGCGGAAGCTCCCTCAGCTTGGAAATCCAGCGATTTGGCGCAGACGTTGTCAGGTGATCTCGAACTCGCTGCCAGCTTTGCTCGCGTCGACGCGGGTGCCCGGGCAAAACCGCGACTCGAACGAGCATTGCGCGAATTGGCTGACTTGGTCTTGGAGGAAAAGAAGATCCTCTTCGAAGTGGCCCGCGCAGAAAAAGGCGATATCGAGGCCGATCTTCGTGCAGCGATGGTTGTGGACAAAAACGTCACCGATAAGCCAACGGTCGATGTCTCCGATGAAGAGATGTATTGGACCTTTGATGGCGAATATTGGCGTGACGAACTTGGTTATTACATCTTCACGGTGAACTCGGAGTGCAAACGTTGAAAGTTGCATCCCACGAGGAGAAGGGCATGAAGTCAAAGCGACTTATCTCTCACGTACGGCATCTCGTATGCTGTGCATTGTTGGTAGGAACCTCAGTTCTGGTGTCGACGAATGCTGCGGCACAAGACAAAGAAGAACTGCAGCTCGGCGACGTTAAAGTTGAGCAAACCGCCAAGCCCACTCTCAAGGGAGAGCGTCAGGGCCCACTCAAAACCAATATTGTCGAAGACAAGAAGGTCGAGAGCGTCAAGAAAACTGACGAGGCCATTCAACAACTCAAAGAGTTGCTGAAAGCGACGCCCAAGGACAACGCCCAACGCGCCGATTTCTTGTTCAATCTTGCTGAGATGTACTGGGATAAATCCCGCTTTTATGAGCAGGGCTCCTACACCAAGCAGGATGAGTGCTTCGCATTGCAGGACGCCGGTGAAGCCGGGCGTGCACAGTCATGCGAAAAAGGCCGCCTCGACATGCTCAACGAGTCGAAACGTTGGAGAGAGGAATCGGTCCGGCTTTACGTTGAGATCATCCGAAACTTCCCAACGTTTAGAAACCTCGACCAAGTTTATTTCTACCTCGGTGCCAACCTTATGGAGGTTGGCAAACGCAAGGAAGCGCTCGACTTCTTCCGCCGCTTGATCGCCGACTATCCCAAGAGCCAGTACGTTCCAAACGTGTTGTTGGCGTTTGGCGACTATTATTTCGACTCTGACGACATGGCGAGCGCACTCAAAGCGTATCAACGCGTGTCGAAGTACCCGAAATCCAGTGTTTATCCTTACGCCCGATACAAAGAAGCATGGTGCCAGTTCAACCTGGATTCCAAGGACAAGGCGCTCGACACCTTCTTGGACGTCATGAAACTGGCGAAAGCCAGCAAGAGTGACAGTGCAGCGGGCCTCGTGCGTCAGACGCGCAACGACGTCGTGCTCACGTATTCGCATATCGGTGCGGCTGACAAAGCGATTCCTTTCTTCCGTAAGATCGCTCCCGACAGGTCCGATTGGATCCCCATGGGAGAGCGACTGGCCGTTCTTTACAGCGATAAGGGTAAGCCGACGGAGTCGACGAACATCTATCGCGAACTTATTTCGGTGAACAAAGAAAGCGTCAGCACTGTCGATTACCAATACGAAATCGTGCGAAACACGACGACCGTGAACTCCTACAGTCCAGACTCGGTCAAAGAGTTGGTCCGTTTGATGAAGCTCGTTCAGATCGCTGACGCCGGAAAAGCGTTCAAGGACATGGAACCCAAAGCATGGGCGGCGACCAAAGGTCGAACCGAAGATCTCGTGCGGACCTGGGCCATCACCTACCACCGTGAAGCGCAGAAGACGAAGAATCCCGACCTCTATGCCATGGCGTACTTCCTATACAAGGAGTACCTCGTGACCTACTCAAACCCCGAAGAACAATATAATATGTCGTTCTTTTACGGGGAGTTGCTCTACCGCCTCCAGAAATGGGAAGAGGCGGCCACAGCCTATGAGCGGGTGTTGGCATTGGAGCCGAAGGGCAAATTCACCAATGAAGCGGTCCACGCTCTGGTGTTGTCCTACTTCAAGGTCGTGAACACCTCTGAGGAACAAGCCAATCTTCAGGCACGCAAAGACGAGTTGCTCAAGGAAGACGAAGGTGATGACAAGTCAAAACCCGTTCCGATTCCTGAGCCCAAGCCAATTCCTGACCTGCACCAGCGCCTGATTGCTGCCTGTCAGAAATACGTCGAACTCAACCCCGAGGGCGATCGCATCGTCGATGTGAAGTACACGATGGCGCGTACGAACTACGACTTCGATCATCATGAAGAAGCGATCAAGATCTTCAAGGATATCGCCTACTCGCACCCTGAGCATCGCCTGGCGGTGATCGCGGCCAACCTCCATCTCGACAGCCTTAACCTGTTGAAAAAATATGACGAACTTCAGCTTGAGGTTGTGTCTTATCTGGAGAAGCGCCCTATCAAGGACGAAGCATTCATCGCGGATATCTCGGCACTCAACGCCTCCATCCGATTCAAGAAGTGCAACGTCTTTGATGAACAAGAAAAATGGAAAGACGCTGCACAGTGTTTTGTCGACTTCTACCGAGACTTCCCGGAATCCGAACTCGTCGACAAGGCGTTGTACAACGCCGCATTGGACTTCGAACGCATGAAGGAATTGGGCAAAGCGATCCAGGTTCGAATCTTCTTGCTCAAGGAACGTCCGAATTCAGACCTTGCTCCTAAATCCTTGTACAACGTCGGCGGCAACTACCACGCGCTGGCGGTCTACACCGAGGCGGCAAAATTCTACGAACTCTATGTCGACACCTATCCGAAGATGGAAAACGCCGAAGTCGCGCTGGCGAATGCCTCGACGTTCCGAC
>JBFFMO010000417.1:0-4748 GCA_041554035.1 Allomicrovenator sp.
AGAAGCGACTCCGAGTGTTCAAGAGCCCAAACCCACCGGCCCTGTGGCTGGCGTGGCGGCGTTCTTTGATCACCCAGAGCACTTGATGTACGCAGCCACTCAGGCCCGCGACGCCAACTACGAACGCTTCGACGCGATGTCCCCCTTCCCTATCCACGGGATGGACGAAGCCATGGGCCTCGGACGTTCGTGGATACCTTGGGTGACTTTCGGCGCCGGTGCAGCGGGTCTTACGACCGCGGCAAGCCTTCAGTTTGGCATCATGGCATTCGATTGGCCGATGGTGTTTGGCGGTCGCCCCTTCATTGCGTGGCCGTCCTTTGTACCCATCATGTTCGAACTCACGGTGCTTTTTGCCGGCGTCACCACACCCTTGGTGATGTTGATCGCCGCAGGATGTTTCCGAAAACCTTTGATTATCGACCGGCAGATCACCAACAATCGCTTTGCGTTGTGGATTGCTGCCGACGACAAGAAATTTGATCGCGATCAGGTTGTGGATTTCATGAAATCCCTCAACCCGACTGAAATTCGTACCGTCAACAAGGACGGGAAATAACCATGATGAAGTTTAATCGCTCATTGCTGGTGTGTGTGCTGCTCCTGGCGATCCCGACAACGGGTTGCCTCGATTGGTGGCCTGAGTTCGGAATTCCCGCGGGCAAAAAGCCCTGGGGAGAACTCAACCCAATTCAGGACATGCACAAATCGCCAGCTATCAAGGATCAGGGACTCGGGATGCGTTATGCCCCACCAGGCACCATTCCACAGAGCTTCCGTCCGTATCCTCTCAAGGCCGATCAAGCGAGTCTTGCAAACACCGTAAAGAACCCGGTTGCCGTCAACGACAGCAGTCTTCGGTACGGTAAGCTCATGTACGAAACGACGTGTATCGTTTGTCATGGTGCAGATGGAAAGGGCATGGGCTACATCGTACCCAAATACCCACAGCCACCTGACCTGACCTCGGCACGCGTACGAAATTGGACCGATGGAGACATCTTCCATGTCATCACACACGGCCAAGGCCGGATGTGGTCGTACAAGAGCCAGCTCAAGCCTGAAGAGCGCTGGGCGGCAGTTAACTATGTGCGCGCGCTACAACGTGCGGAATTCCCTGAACCGCAGGATCTCGAGCGTATCACCGAGTGATGCTTGGCTTTTGTGAAGAGTGACTGAAAATGGCACATAACCACCACATCAAAGCGCCTCAGAAGTTTGAGGTTCCGAGTCCAGTCCGCAACATCGCTATCGTGATGTCTGTGATTGGCTTCGTGACCTTTGCCGGCGCATTGGTTTCCGACTCTCCCGCGGCTTGGAACGCATACCTTATTGGGTATTGGTTCACGTTGACGTTGGCGCTGTCTGGACCTTTTATCAACGCCACTCAATTTCTCGCACTCGCGGGATGGAGTGTTTCGGTGCGCCGAGTGGGTGAGGCCTTTGGGGCGTTCATTCCGTTCTCGGCAGCGCTCTTCATTCCCATCGCGATTGGCGGAGCCTCCAAGCTCTACCATTGGTGGGATCACGCGTACGTCATGGCCGACCCGATTCTTTCGAAGAAGGCCGCCTGGTTGAACCCGACCTTCTTCATCGCATCGTGCGGAATTTCGCTCGCCGCATTGACGCTGACGTCGTTGTGGATGCGCAAGCTCTCCGTGGACATGGACGAGACCGGTGACGTGAGCACCTACCCGCAACAAAAAGCGGCGGCGTTCCTTTTCATCTTCTCGTTTGCCACTGGATTCTCGATGCTTTCGTGGAACCTCCTGATGTCGCTTGAGCCCCATTGGTTCTCGACGATGTGGGGCGTGTACACGTTTGCCGGGATGTTCCAGTCCGGTCTGGCGATCATGATCTTGGTCGTGCTTTGGTTGAAAGGCGGCGGTTATTTTGGTGACTTCGTGGGCACCAAACAAGTTCATGACCTTGGAAAACTCTTCTTCGGTTTTACGGTCTTCTACGCCTATATTGGCTTCAGCCAGTTCATGCTGATTTGGTACGCCAACATTCCCGAGGAAGCGATTTGGTTCGTGACCCGAGGAACGCCTACCGACATCGATACAGGCTGGGACCTTTTTGGAATCATCCTGCCAATCTTCAAGTTTGTGATTCCGTTTCTTCTTCTGCTCCCTCAAGACCACAAGAAGAACAAAAACAACATCCTTGGTTACGTCGCTGCGTGGATTCTCTTCATGCAGGCATACGAAGTCTGGATTTGGGTTGCTCCTACGCCACACGCTCCAGGTGAGCTCGCTGCTCACGTGACGCTTCCGTGGATTGAAGCACTGACCACCATGGGTTTCTTCGGCTTCTTCGGTCTGGTGACTCTCTCGGCGCTCGCGAAAGCGAATCTCGTTCCGACGAAAGACCCGTTCCTTGGCGAGACCATCGAGCATCACCACACTGGCGTTCGCCCTGCGAAGCCTGACCACATTACGATCTCCTGAGGACTCGACTAAGATGAAGTACTCAACGGCCAAACGAACATTGCAAGGCGCCCTACTTTTGGGTGGTGTCTGCGCCGCGCTTCCGTTGGTGCAGGCGCAAGCTCAGGGGATTGGACTCCGCAACCTCGACACGCTCCTTGTTCCGACTGAATCTCGCGTCCTTCGCGGGAAAAAAGTCTATTCGCAACAGTGCGCGTCGTGTCACGGTGCAGACGGCAAAGGCAACGCTGCCATCGCCGCCCAATTCGACCCGCCTGCTCGTGGATTCACCACCGCCGAATATCGGTTTGGTGGTGGGCCCATCGCCATCTACAACGCGATCTCAAACGGCCGCATGGTTGCCGAGGACGGCACAGAGGCTAAACACCCTGCTGTCTTCACCACCCTTGCGTACCAGGATCGTTGGGCCGTCGCCCATTACGTGCGCAGCATTGGCCCCACACAGGGTCTCGTTGATACGCCCGCCGCTCAGGCTCAGGCGCGATTCGACGCCGAAAACGGCGTGTGCGACGAAACCATCAAAGGCACCATCGCGGCCAAGGTTCAACCGACCGGCGATGAACAGATGAAGACTGCTGCCACGCTCTACGCGGCACAGTGCGTCTCGTGCCACGGTGCAGACGGTAAGGGCGACGGCGCAGCCGCCTCTGCCCTTAAGCCTCCACCCCGTAATTTCCAATCGGCCGACGAGAAGTGGACCAACGGCTCAAGCCCGCTGGCCATCTTCAACACGTTGACCAACGGTATCGCAGGTTCATCGATGGCGTCCTACGCCTCTTTGACCGAAGACGAACGATGGGCGCTGGTTCATTTTGTTCGCTCGAAGGTTCCGGCATCGGCTCGTCAAGAGTCGACCGACGAACAGGTGGTCGAGGTTTGTCGTGCATTGAGCGCACCGCCTAAATTGCCCTCGATTCCGGTCGATGTCGCCATGGCTGCTTTGATCGACGACGCACCTGATAAACGCGTCGCCGAATTCATGAGCTACGGCCCGGTGAAATTATCACCGGCTTCCAACAAACAAGCTGGAGAAAGTGTCTACCAGACACAATGTTCGAGCTGTCACGGTGTCGCCGGATCTGGTTCGCCAGACCACGGCCCATTTGGCTCGTTCCCTCCTTACCTGTATTTTCGTGTCAATCGTCTTGTGCCGGCCATGGCCGGTGGGACGACTGAAGACTTCGCCTCACGAGCGACCGCTGGCGTGCACACCACGCTTCCGGACATGACCGCTGCGTCACAGCTGACCTCTCAGCAGTGGCGAGATCTACACGCTTTTGTTTCCTCATTTGAGGGCGCGGGTGTAGTGACGATTGATATGCCCGCTCCACCTGCGGAAACGGCCGGTGAAACGACGACAGAAGAGACTCCGATTGCTCCCGAAGCCGGGCAGGAATCGGCTAACTGAGCATTGGACGTTGCAAGTGTAACGGACGTACAAGTGATGCCAATGAACGCACGAACGTCAAATAATTCTCGGACCCTCC
This sequence comes from Allomicrovenator sp., assembly GCA_041554035.1. Lineage (GTDB taxonomy): Bacteria > Myxococcota_A > Bradymonadia > Bradymonadales > Bradymonadaceae > JBFFMO01. The sequence continues at coordinate 3,938 of JBFFMO010000417.1, forward strand.
AGTATCTCCTTACTGCAGCGTTCATTTTGATACCCACCTTGGCTTTTGCCGTGCCGGGTTCTGGAGACTTCATCTCCAATCATGCCCCCTCGGGCAGATTGATGACGGATCTCTATAACGTCATTGCATGGATTTGCCTGGGCATCTTGATCATCGTTGAATCGGTGCTCTTGATCGCGGTGTTGAAATTTCGCAGGCGTAGTGATTCGGAGCGTCCCGTCGCCAACCACGGTAACCTGCGACTCGAAGTCGGATGGACGCTCGCCGCAGCTGTGGTGCAGATTTTCATCGGAGTCGAAACCCTCAAGGTCATGGACGAAGTCGAGGTCATTCCTCCAACGGTCATGACGGTGGAAGCCATCGGCTACCAATGGGGATGGCAGTTTCGCTATCCTGATCTTGGCGGAATGGTTTCCGACGATTTGGTCGTGCCCGCGCATGCCAACATCAAGCTTGAAATCACCTCACGCGACGTGATTCACTCCCTTTTCATTCCGGATCTCGGCGTGAAAATGGACGCCGTCCCAGGTCGGTTCAACTTGTGGTGGTTCAATGCTGACGGTCCTGTGAATCAAATCACAGCAAACCAGGCGGCAGCGCTTCCGGTCGAGCGTGAATACAAAGCGACGACACGACCTGAAATCGTTGACATGTTTAGACCGAAATCCAATAAACTCAGCGACGTGAGCGGACTCGAAAAACGAGTCACGTATCTGTCGGCAAGCCGCACCGTCGGTGAAGTTTCGCCCTACGAAAAATACAGCGCGGTCGAGTACCGTGGCATGTGCACCGAGATTTGTGGAAAGGGCCA
>JBFFMO010000418.1:0-4746 GCA_041554035.1 Allomicrovenator sp.
GCTTTTTGTTAAGCACCTGCACGCGACCGGGTTGGTCCTTTCTATGGTGGCCGCCTTGGCTTTCCCTGCGGTCACTTGGGCGAGTTGTGCTTCAAACAACACGGCGCCGTCATTGCTTTTGAACTCCGCAAATACGGTTCCCGTGAATATCGGTGGGATTCCTTGGATCGGTGGTTTTGACGACGTCAAAGTAGAACGCTTGGATGGCGCTGAACTGGTGGTCGTTGAATCCACGATGGACTTCGCGATGAATGGCGATTTGGTGCTTATCAAACCAAGCGATTGGGCTCAGGGAAACACCTATCGCGTCACGCTTGAGGGCTCCGACATCGACTCAACGATCGAAGTCATCGCGCCGTTTTTGTTGAGTGGTGCGCCGACGCTGAGCGTTGAATATGGCGAGCACGACGATAACCTTGGTTTAGAGCTTCGCGCGGGCATCGTGACGATGGGGGGCCTTGACGCGCTCGACGACCCAGAGTTGTCGCCTTATTTGTATTTCGAAACGCTTGTCGACGAAGTTCCATGGAACTCGGCAGCGTATTGCGCGCTTGGCCCGCATTCGGGTTTAAGTGCGTGGGGACCTGGCGTCGAAAGACTTGTCGGCCATTGTTCGTCGGGTGAGGGAGGTTTTGGCGGAGGCGGCTTTTTTCCAGCTTCGTCGGTCCTTGATGTTGCGATGCGAGTGAACATTATTGGGGATGACGCTTCATTAACGACGGCTCCGATTATCGTCGACCTCTCGCATCAGTGTTCTGATACGGATGAGCCGGTCGCGGAAAATACCACGGCCAACACAGGCGATTCTAACGGCGACGACGTTGGTTGTTCGTCGACATCGGGTCATACCGGGGTTTTGGCGTTTATCGGTATGATTGGATTTGTTGGCTTTTTTCGTCGTAGACGAGTGATTTCATAATTTGGGGGACACTATGAAAAAATACATGATTTTAATGATGATGATGGCGCTTGGATGCTCGGAAGCCCAGAAATCAAAGGGCGAGCCAGGCGACACAAATAATCAGCCAAATATTCCGACCGAGGTCGGTGAAAACGAGGCGGAGATTCGGCAGTATTTGACCTATTCCGCTCAGTGGGATGTCGACGATATTTTGGCGGCGCACCCGTTTTCGGCCGTGGCGCAAGAGCCCGCAGACCTTACAGCGACTATAAATTACGACCTGATCGATGATTCTTCGTTTAAGCCGACAGCTGCGGACGAGGCCAAATTGATTGCGGATCGATTTGTCGTGATGGACGAAACCTTTCCGAGTTTTACCTACGGATATGTGTCGATCTACGGCGAAGACCTACCGATCTACATCTCGCTCGACTCGATTCTCTCTGCGCTTCATCGGTCATTTGACGACATCCTCAAGGATTATGAATCACGCTATTTGCGTGAAGACATGCTGGCCATTCTGCAGGGCATGCGCCAGCGGCTTGTCGATGGCGCTCTTAGTGGAATGCCGGCAGAAGTCATCGTCGACATCGACGAGTTCTTGGCCGTCGGTCTAGGTTTGCTCGATCCAAATGTCGACCACTCACCGGTCGCAGGTGGCGATGGGGGACGTGTTGACGCGTTGATCGCAAAAGGGGTGGCGGCGGCCACCGCCGATATTCTCGAGATTTTCGGGTCTAAACGAGACTACGATTGGTCGCAAATGAAGCCTCGTGGCCATTACGAAGGCGCGAGGCTCGAACAGTATTTTCGGGCGACGATGTGGTTTGGACGAACAAACCTAGACATGCTGGCGCCCGAAAAAGGCAAAACAGAATTGATTTTTGATCGTCGCCAAACCGACGTCGCGATGGGGCTTGGATTCTTGTTCGATGAGGCTCTGGGCCAAAAATACGAAGAGTTTGACCAAGCCGTTGGTGTATTTATTGGCATTCCAGATTCGTTATCACCATCTGGAATCGACGCGGTTCAAAAAGCGCTCAATGTGACCGACGCCACAGCCTATGCGGGTTTAAGCGACGCCACGGTCGAGACAACACTCAAGAAATACGAGTTTGGTAAGCAGCAGATCTTGTCGCAAATCGTTCAGGAAAACCCTGCAGCGCCAGGATTAAAAGCCCAAGTCTTTAATCTCTTTCCGCAGCGCTACACGATTGATTCTCACGTGTTTTCACGCGTAGTTCATGACGTGGTCGAAGACCGAATGATGCCGGACACGCTGGATGTCGCGTTTGCGGTCTTCCAGAATAACCAAGCTTTGGCCATGCTTGAACCGCAATTGCAGCAGTACCAATATGCACCAGAGCTTGAAACCATGTGGGCCTTGGCGGATTTGCATGACCAGACGTTCTGGGCGGGCTCGCTCTACACGGCTTGGTTGTCAGCGATTCGTGAAGCCTCACCCGGTCGTGAAACTCGCGTTCCAACCGTGGCTAAATCCGCAAAATGGGGCGAGCGCATTTTGAACACGCAGCTGGCTTCGTGGGCTGAACTTCGTCACGATACTCTGCTCTACACCAAACAATCGTATACCTCGGGCAATTCGTGCGAGTTTCCTGATGCCTACGTTGATCCTTATCCAGCGGCTTACGCGAAGATCGCGCGTTTTGGTGAGCTGGGTGCGGAGCGCCTGCCGGAGTACGCGGACTATTTCAATACGGTGATTCGGATCGCCCGAATGTTGGAGTCGATGGCTGAACACGAGTTGACCGGACAGGCGTTCACACCGGAGATGATGGAGTTCGTGAATCAAGCGGTATCGTTTGTGCCCTTTGGTTGTGGTGATACGACTCAGGAAGGATGGTACGCCGACTTGATGTTTAATCCGCAGACCACCTTCGATTTTGACCCAACCATTGCCGATGTGCACACGCAACCCACGGATGAAGTGGGGACGCCGGTCGGGAAGGTGCTTCATGTTGCGACCGGCGGACCACGAAAGATGATCGTGATCGTGGACCAATGCGATGGTCCAAGGGCCTATGCCGGTGTGGTCTCGTCGTACTTTGAACACATCACCAACGACTTTCAGCGTCTTGATGATCAGGAGTGGGCGACGATGCTGAACGGCACCGATGCTCCCGTGCCCCGTTTCTAATCCAGTCCAACCACGCCAGGTGTAGATGGGCCGAGGGCGTATCGCGAAAATCATCAGACCGGAAATAGTCAGCCGCTGACCGGCGTTGTTCGCGCTGAAGTGGACCTCCAGAGGGTGGTCCAGAGCCATGTGGGCAGATGAAAATCTGCGCTTTGGCTTGCGAGGTCTCACGTTAGGTGATAGACGCGCGCTTCTCTTTGAAGCATTTGCCCAAAGAAGTTTAACACTTGAAAAGTTGAGCGTGGTTTCGTAGTCACTGCGCTCTAATTCACCCCCGGCGAGCCAGATGGGCACGTCACGGAAGTAGGTAGGACATCATGGCGAACGATCTGAATCTCATGCGCAACATCGGTATCTCGGCGCACATCGACTCCGGTAAGACCACGTTGACGGAACGTATTCTCTTTTACACCGGTCGAATCAACGCGATTCACGAGGTTCGAGGAAAAGACGGCGTCGGCGCGAAGATGGACTCGATGGAACTCGAACGTGAGAAAGGCATCACGATTCAGTCGGCCGCGACGTTCACCAGCTGGGGCAAGTACGCAATCAACATCATTGACACCCCTGGTCACGTTGACTTCACCATCGAAGTGGAGCGCGCCCTTCGCGTCCTCGATGGTGCAATCCTCGTGCTCTGCTCGGTGTCGGGCGTTCAGTCGCAGTCGATCACGGTCGACCGCCAGATGAAACGCTACAACGTTCCTTGTATCGCATTTGTGAACAAGTGCGACCGTTCGGGTGCTGATCCCCTTCGTGTGTGTGAACAGCTCCGAACTGACCTTGGTCATAACTCGGTGATGATTCAGCACCCCATCGGGCTCGAAGACAAGCACAACGGTGTCGTCGACTTGCTCAAGATGAAGGCTTATTACTTCGACGGCGATAACGGCGAAGACATCCGCGAGGAAGAGATTCCAGCTGACCTTGCCGAAATCTGCAAAGTCCAGCGCGACACGATGCTTGAAGCCCTTGCGGACTTCGACGACGAATTGGCGATGCTTTTCCTTGAAGGCGAAGATATCCCAGAAGCCATGCTTCTTGAGACCCTTCGTAAAGCGACGTTCTCACGTAAGTTCACACCCGTGTGCTGTGGTTCGGCTTACAAGAATAAGGGCGTCCAGATTCTTCTCGACAAGATTTGCGAAATCCTTCCAAGCCCGCTTGAGATGGACTACCGCGCACTCGACCAGAACAACGAAGAAGCAGAAGTGCTTCTTCAGCCACGCGCAGACCTGCCGTTGACCATGCTTGCATTCAAGCTTGAAGACGGACGTTACGGTCAGTTGACCTATTGCCGCGTGTACCAGGGCAAGCTCGAGAAAGGCGACACCATCTTCAACTGTGTGAATCAGAAGAAGAATAAGGTCGGCCGTCTTGTGCAGATGCACTCGAACGAAATGAGCGATATCGATTACGCTCAGGCTGGCGACATCGTGGCGTTGTTCGGTATTGACTGTGCTTCAGGTGACACGTTCACCGACGGCACTGTTAAGTACACGATGACTTCGATGTACGTGCCTGATCCCGTCGTGACTCTGGCTGTTGAGCCTAAGAAGAAAGAAGGCCTTGCTAACTTCTCGAAAGCCATCAACCGCTTCTCGAAAGAAGACCCGACCTTCCGTGTTCACCGTGATGACGAGTCCAACCAGACCATCATCGGCGGCATGGGTGAGCTTCACCTTGA
>JBFFMO010000419.1:0-4743 GCA_041554035.1 Allomicrovenator sp.
CCGTGGCGACCCCTTGGGGTGTTTCAACTCTGCCGTGATGTTGAATGAAGGTGTCGAGGTCGACCGAAATATCTCGACCGCTCGAGAGCTTTTTTCACAGGCGTGCGATGACGGCTGCGACCCTGCATGTGACCGGATGAAGCGCATTCGTATACGAACCAAGCTCGTCAACGGAGCGTCCAAATGAAACGCTTTGTTGTATTGGGGTTTGTCGCCTGTCTTGGATGTGCAAGTGGTGGCCCCAAAGCTGTTTCCGGCGGTCTGATCGACGCGGAAGGTTGGCCTTACCGTAAGGCCGAGACCAAATATCGTTGTCCAGACGGCACCTATGTTGACGACGTGATGTTGGCGGACGGTCGTCGCGAAGTGACCTGCAAACGCGTTGGAATACCGCGCTCGCTCGGGTTTCAGCTGCAGTGGACAAAAGCGGGTGCGCTCGACATGCGAACCGAATTTGATCCAGACGGGCTGCCTGTTTCGCGTAAACGCTGGTTCGAAGACGGTACGCTAAAAAGCGTTGAATCGTTTGTTGAAGGCGCCACTCAATCGCGAGAAGTCTGGTTCCCAAATGGAGTGTTGCGCGAGCAGGTCATCCGCGATGGGAACCTGCTTCATGTCACTCGCTACCAGCCAGACGCAGAAATCGAGGCCGAAGGGACACTCGAAAACGAAGTCAAGACCGGCCCGTGGACGCTTTGGAGAGATGGCGCCATCGAAAAAGTGGGTTTTGTTGCCGGCCTTGAACAAGGCCCCGCAAAGCGAGTGTTTGTCGATAAAACGATCGAAACGGGCGCGTATGTGGACGGCAAAAAACAAGGCCGCTGGTCACGCAAGACCGAAACAGGTCTAGATGTCCGCGACGAAAATTACGCCGACGGCGTGCTCGATGGCCGATTCTTGGCTTTCCATCCCAATCAGGCACCGGCCATCACGGGGCAATACGCAAAAGGTGAAAAGGCTGGCTCTTGGGCCACCTATCATCCCAATGCCCAACTTAAATCCCGTGGAACCTACTTTTGCGGCAAAGAGCATGGGGCCTGGACCCTCTGGCACTCCAACGGCCAAATCAGCCAACAAGGCGAGTACATCGACGGCGTGAAAGTCGGCGAATGGAATACCTTTGCCGAAGACGGAACGTTGTTGAAGGTCGATACGTTTCAGACCTTCGAGTCCACGTGTCCGGCAGCGACCCCGGTGACGAAACCGGAAGCCGCCGCACCAAAAACCGGAAAATAAGATGAAAGACTTTTGGGATGTACGCTACGCCGAGGACACCTTTGCCTACGGCGAAGAGCCCAACGATTTTGTCCGTCAATCGACGTCTTTATTCGCTCCAAAAAGCCGGATCCTGTGTTTGGCTGAGGGCCAGGGCAGGAACGCCGTATGGCTCGCCAGACAAGGCCATCATGTGGTTGCGGTCGACCAGTCGGCTGTCGGCTTAGAACGCGCCACGGAGCTCGCCAGACGCTACGACGTCGAGATTGAGACCGTGGTTGCTGATTTGATGCAGTGGAGCGCCGAACCCAACAGCTTTGATGGTGTCGTGGCGATTTTTGCTCACCTGCCTAAACCCGGCCGAGCCCATATGCACAAGATGGCCGTTCAGGCCCTGAAGTCAGGCGGCATCGCGGTGGTCGAGGCCTACACACCACGCCAGTTGGCGTATAAAACGGGCGGTCCACCCGTCGTGGAATTGCTGGTCGAACCCGATGATTTACGCGCTGAGTTTGAAGGCCTCGAAATAGAGCGCCTCGAAGAACTCGAGCGCGACGTCAAAGAAGGTCCGTACCACCACGGTGTGGCGGCAGTAGTTCAATTGGTCGCCCGGACACGGTGAGCGGTGAGCAGCGGGCTGTGAGCGGTTTGTTTCGGAACGCTGGAGTGTTTTCGGTTCCGCCTGCATTGGGGCTTGTGACCGGTCCGCCAGGCTCCAGCCTGGCTTGTTTTCACTCAGTTCGAATCATCGCCATCGTCCGGCAAACAGCCGTTTGCCTCGGTACACTCTACCATCGGCATGTAAATCGGGTCGCATTGCGGCCGATCGAGGTAGTTGGGAACGATCGGTTTTGAGTATTCAGCAAACTCCGAGGCGGTCACTCGCGGCGGGTCACGGGGCGGACAGGCAGTGTCGAATTTAGACTGAGTGGCTTTGATGTCGCCCTCCAGTTCAAGCCAATTCGTGGGAAAACTGGGATGATCGGTCGTGCTCGTTTTTTCGGTATCGATCGCAAAAGCGGTACGGGCAATCCATCGCCCATTTATCTTCTGGCCCTGAATCAAGAATTCCTCACCGCCTCCTATATTAAAAATGGGATCAAATACATCGATCGTCGACTCCTCAGCTGGTCCGCCAGGAGTCGACGCACGTACTTTACCGGTAACGCCAGTATAGGCGGTCCAACGAAACGGATCGACGGCATCGCAAGATGGATCGGTCTCTTGCCCCCAAGACTTCGTGACTTCCAACACAAATACAGCCGTACCAGGTTGACTGAGGAAACACGTATCCACCCAGGAGTCTGGATCGGGTGAGATCAGCCGAAAATCACCGACAGGAACGTAGTCGGAACATGCCGCCATTAGAGTGACTAAAAGTGTGTATTTCTTCATTCGCCCCTCATAAGTCGTGAATCCCAATGCGGGCATCCTGGATTGGTACGCGGTCATGGTCGCAATGCCAGGCAGGAGACTTGGCGCGGTCACAAGTCGCAATGCTGGGAGCCTGGCGGACTAATCACAAGCTGGAATGCAGGCCATAGGGCCTGCGCACCAAGCACTGCTCACCGCCGACTGCTCACTGCTCACCGCTCACCGTCAAGGGATGACTCGGTACGTCTTGCCGCCGGCTTTGACGACCACTCGGTCACCAAGCTTCATGACCGCTTTCAGCTCGGGGTACTTCTTGAGCAGGTTGAAGTACTCGGTCGAGAACGCCTTCACTTCCTTGGCTTTCGCCGTGTCAGCGCCTTCTTCGATCCAGGCGTTGGACTTCCACTCGAAGGTTCGATTGGCGACGTACCGACGGTTCGTCGCGTTGCCCTTCACGGTGCTTGAGTCCATGTAGTCCTGCGTCGCTTCGGAAGCGGCGACCGCGCCTTCGCCCGTATTTGCATCAAAATCTTTGAAGGCTTTGGCTTTTTCTTCGGCTTCACGCCTTGGGGCCGATTTCGCCATGGGCTGTCGTGGGCTTGCATCGCCGCCGAATGGGTCGCTCGAACCACGAAGCTGGTCGTTCAACTGGGTCGGACGGTCGATCGGCGGGCCATTCTGCTGGAACTCGGAATCATCGACGGCCAGGTAGCTGGTGTAGGGCGTGACCAAACCGAATTTTTTGGCCAAGGATATGACCTCGGTTTCAAGCTCAGGTTGACGGCCGTTTAGACGGATTTGGTCCAACAAAAAACCCACTTTTCGGGTGGCCCATAATTTGGGCATGAACTCCAATGGTGAGGTCGATTTTTCGTCGAGGGCCAGGGCTTTACCGCCACCACCGCCGTACGAAAACTCTCGTGTTTCTGCGCCGACACGGCCTTTCACCTGAATCGGTTTATTGAAACTCGAGCGGAACCGACCAAACAAAACAATCTGGGCTCCACGAAAAAGATCCGGGATTTGGGTCGGGTAAACGTCGTAGATCCGAGCGCCACCGTATTCGATCGAGATATCGGTCAAGACGGGCGACGAAATCCGTGTGTAGAGCGCCGCAACGGCTTCTTCCATCGACTCGTCAGGTTTTACATAGTCCGAACGTCCGCGGCCTTTTGAGGCGATGGAATCGAGCAATAGCGTGTTCACCGAAAATCCCACGCCGAAGGTAAATACACGGGTATTTTTGGGTTTGATGGAATCCAACGACGCCAAAATCGAACCATTATCGGTCATGCCGACGGTTGGAAGTCCGTCGGTCACACAGATGACCTGGTGGGGTTTCGAGGTCGGCACCTTCTGTTTGCGCGCCGCAACCAGCGCGGGCGCGATGGCGGTGCCGCCAGCAGGTTCGATTGCTTTGGCAAATGCCATCGCTTCTTTGATGGCCTCAGCCGTGGCCGGTTTTGGGTTGGGGTAAAGCGACTCAACATCGGTCGAGAACCGAATCACGTTAAAGTGATCCTGTGGTTTCAGGCGTTTCACGCAAAAGGCCAACGTCGTTCGAGCCTGCTCGATTTTATCGCCAGCCATCGAGCCGGAAGTATCCATCACAAAAGTGAACGTCTGCCCGATCTCGGTTGATGCGGCGGCATCGACCTTGGGCGCAATCGCCAACATGAAATATCCGTTTTCGGCGCCGTCGCCGTCTGGGTCGTGCGTCATCAAATTCACGCCGATGTCTTTTTCCGAATACCCCAAAAAGAGGTCAAAATCGCGGTCCAACGAGGCTTGGAGCTCTTCGACGCCTGCCGTGACCAGGCCTGCTTTTTTATGCATCGTGTCGATCTTATGAGACGGCGAATAAACGGTCGTGATCGGGATCGACGAGTTGATGGTGGCTGTAAGTGTGAAGTCCTGATTGGTCTTGGCCGTCACGTAATCCTTGCCGACCGACAACGGATATCGGTAGCGGTAGAGCCCGCCTTTGGGCTGCAAGACCTGACCAAACTTGATCTCAAGCTTCTGCGTGCCGCGTGGCGGAATCGGAAAAATGCTCGCCCGAAACAACCGCCCATCGATGTATTCAACAAGGCCGGGATCGCGAACTCGGCGGACGATGCTTTCGTAGATCTGCCGGGCCTGGTCTTTTTCAAG
>JBFFMO010000420.1:0-4705 GCA_041554035.1 Allomicrovenator sp.
ATCGCAGCGATGAAGAGCAGCAAGACAGCAATAACGGTCATGATTTTATCACATGATGATTTGGCAAAGCGCTGTCGCTTCACCTTGGTTCTGATTATCGCACGCGTAGACCTCTTTTTCGGGGTCCACCGTGGCGGTGATCGTGACGTTTTTGCCTAACACGGCTTGCGACGCGGTCCAATCGTAGGTGAGCGTTTCTTCTTCGCCTGGCAGCAAAATGCCTGTGGTGCGAACCACTCCAACGACCCCACCAATATTGGCGCTCAGGGCCACTGGAACGTTCGCAGGTACGGGTTGGGTGCCGTCATTTCGCACGGTGACCGCGATCTTGATCAGCTGGGTGCGACCGCAGGTCTGGGTGTCCAAAACGACGCTTTTGACGATCAAATCAGGGGAAGAGAACACGATGTCTCCACCGTTTTTCTGCCCACTATTATCGTCTTCTTTGCATTCGTTGATCGTCATGTCCGGGTCAATCGTTGCATCGAGCGTGTAACCGGCCTGCACGTAGGCGGCGGGAACGGTCCATGAGAACTCGATGACTTCGCGTTGTCCGGGCAAAAGACGCGTGGTGGTTGTGGTGCTGTGAATCGTCGTGGAGTCGCCTCCCGAATTGGCAACGACGTTGATAGGAACTCCGGCAGGAACTCCCAAGGCACCCGAGTTTGCGACCGTGACACGGACGATGACCTCGAGTGAATCCCCGCAGCCCACACCGCGGGCTTCGACGGACTCGATCACCAGGTTGGGCGCGTCAAAGAGCCCGGCAGGTTGGACGTTTTGTCGATAATTATTCAGCCGCGGATTTGACCAGTTGGGTTGCTGATTGATCGGCACCGAACCGTCTTCATTGATATTGGTCACGTGGTAACCGTGTTGGTTCCAAATCCGTCGTGTTCGAACCCAGTTGTCGCTGGTGTCCGCCCAAACTTCGACGCCCGGAGTGCCACCGTTATGGCGGTTTTCGGGGATGATGATTTCGGAGTTTCCGTCGTTATCGACGTCGACCACGATCGGCATTTCAATGCGGGTGTGTGAACCGTGCGTGTCGTCTTGATAGAGGACGGCGCCGGTGGTTCCGTCGAAAATACGGAAACTGGTCTCGTCGGCGTATATCATCTCGGCCTTGCCGTCTCCTTCGAAATCGAAGACCGAAGAAGCCGTGACTCGGCTTGAGCAATCCTGATTGGGCACCGCCCAGAGTACTCCGCGAGAAAAACATCCCGCTGGCAGCGGATCTGCGTCGCAATCCATGTCCAGAACCGTGTAGTAGTCCGCCGCTGCCGTTCCGATTTCCGCGCGCCCATCGCCGTCAAAGTCGGCGATCGTGGGTGGGCCCGATTCGTTGCGTGAGCAGTTGTCGATCGGAATGCTCTGTCGCCAAAGAAGTGAACCGTCATGGTTCAAAATGAAGACCTCGCCCAACCGTACGATGACGACCTCGCCCTCGGGGTCGTTGTCGAAGTTGGCGATGGCGTTGAAACCGTCGCACGGGATATTTCCGCCGCATGAGGAGTTCGACATCGCGCCGTAATCAAAAGTCCAAAGTGCGTGACCTTCGAAGTCGTAGAGGGTGTTGCCCGCTGCAACTTCGAGTTTGCCGTCAAGATTGATGTCGGCCACCGATGAGGACGGTCCGAGGAATCCGTTATTTCCGACGCCGACGCCCACGGGATTACCTGGCACGGCAAGTCCGTCCCATTTCAAAACTCCGGTTTGGCCGTTCAGCACGATATTACCGATGATGACTTCGGGCTCGCCGTTGGCGTCCAAGTCGGCCACGCCAACAATCGCGCCGCCGCGTGTGTGTTGGGTGGTCGGGTAGACGGTGTTCTCCCAATAGACATCCCAAGCTGAGCCGTCATCGGCAATTCGTTTGTAAGCGATCACGCCTTTGGTGCGTGTCGGCGCGATGATTTCGGGAACGCCGTCGTTGTCCAAATCCGCGAGTGCAATCCCACCTGAATTGTCGTGATTTCGAGTGTTGATCGATGCCAACGTCGTCATCGTTCCGTCGGCGTTGCATTCGCCGTGAACCACACGAATCGTCGCATTGGCGGCGCAACAACCGTCTCCGTTTAGGTCGTAGGAAAGGAAAACCAGGTCAGGAACATCGTCGGTATTGGTTTTTCCATCCATATTATCGTCGGTCAGATTCGCCACCACGGGTGTGGCCACGACATCCACGCGATTCGGATTTGCGTCTCCAGGATTTGGCGTCCATCGGCAATCCACGCGTGGTTCGAAATCGGCGACCGGTGGGATGAATTCACACACTTCAACCGCGTCCCTTGGGACACAGCGGCCAATCGTGGGTTCGCAGATTTCGTCGAGAGGACAATCTTCGGTGGCCGTGCATAGGGCACCCGGCACCAAACATGATTGACCCAGACAGACTTCGTTTCCGCCGCAGCACAGATCAAAAGTGGCTCCGCAGCGCGTGTTTGCGCAGGGATCGAGGCAGAAGCCTTCGTAGCACTCCTGGCCGTTTCCGCAGCACACACCGTCGCAAAGCGCGTTCACGCAGGCTGCAGCGTCGGTCGAAGCGTCACTGCTTGTCGAATCAGAGCCCGCATCACCGGTCATTCCCTGATCTGAGGTTGCGTCTGTGGCGCCGCTATCACTCAGGTTATTTGGATTTTGATTTTCGGTGTTCGCGCTGTCGTCTTCGCAGCCGCCGCATGCGTTAATCAACAGAAACGACAGGATCGCGCAGGTCTTCCACAGCATGGACGCCTCGAATGTAGGTGAGTTTATGATATCAGTGAATTCGAAGCGCGCCAGTCGCGGCGATCGAGAACTTTCCTGGCTCGAAAAACGGCCAAGAAAAATGAAACGGTGTTACGACCACGGTCAGCGAACAAGCTTTGCGACCGGTCCGCCAGGCTCCAGCGTGGCTGCGACTACCGTGTCTGGTCCACCAGGCTCCAGCCTGGCTGTGACATTTGTGCTAGCCGGGAGAGATCGGCTGCAGCGAACGGGTCATTCTTCGACAGCAGATGCGTCGTCGTCTTCGCCTGTAAGCGTTTCGTAGACTTCCTCGCGATAGATAGGGACATCGCGGGGAGCTATGATACCAATTCGAACCTGATTCCTGCGAATCTCTTTGACGACAATTTCAATGTTGTCGCCGATCCGAATTGATTCTCCAACCTTCCTGGTGAGGGTCAGCATGAGGCCCTGCTCCTTGACGCGCGGATTCCTTCCACATCGTTCCACGGAGCCCAGGAGTGACAACCACTCGCAAAGCACCGTAGACCCGCCCATCATAACCACTTCCCTTGTGTACAGGAAGTTTTTCGCGGCTTTAGAGTTCCAACTTAGGCATTTTTCTAGGAAAATTGGCCTGACCGAACTTCAATTGCTTGAAATCATTCAAAAAAATCAAAAAGCGTGGGACGAAAAATTGACGTAATTTCGTCAAGAATTTGACTCAGATCGGCCTCGAAACAGCTTTCCAGCAAGCCAGGGCAGCCCAAGACTCGCAAAAAAGAGTCCAAGAGCGGCTGCTCCTTGCCACGAAATCAACGCGGTCCAATCTCCTGAATTCCACGCCACTTGGATCGTGTTCCCCAAAAAGACAAAGACAAAGGTGCCGGGAAGGATTCCGATGAAGGTTCCGATCACAAAGTCGCGAAACCGAATGCCGGTCAGAGGTGCGAGGTAGTTGAGCACCACAAAGGGAACGTAGGCCATTCGCAAGTAGGCCACCGCCACGACGCCTCTATTTTCGAAACCCTGAGTCAGCGCGTGGATCTTCTCGAACATGCCGCCACGTTCCAAGATGGAGCCGACGGCGTCGCGCCCAAGCATACGTCCGATGCCAAAACTCATGCTGGCGCCGAGCATCGCCCCGGTCAAAACCATGACGTAGGTCTCGCCGAGTCCAAAGAAAGTGGCGCCGAATACGGTCAAGGCTGTGCCGGGTACGGTCAAAGTGATCAGGAGTGCGTAGCCTAGAACAAACGCTACGCGCGACCAGGGGCCCATTTCCTGAAGTTCGCCCACGATTTGTTCATGCGAGATCGACGAGAGTCCGACGGAATGCACGACGATGGCGGCGATCGCCACGAACACCACAAGCAGCGCCAGTTTCACCCACTTCATGGTGCGCCAAGTAGGGCAATGCCGCGGTATAACTCGGCGAGCCGTAGGTCGAGGGTTTGAGTCCAGGTCTCTTTATTGGCATCCAATGCGTCGACGGCGAACTCAAGGGCATCAAGCTTTTGGCGCCAATCTTTGAGGCGAGCCTTGGATTCGGAATATCCGGCATCGGAGTACTCTGGCTTCCTTCGGCTCAAGGCCTGGTCCACGCGTCTGGCTTCGGCGCGTTGCGACGCGACGTAGTCACGCATGTCCGAAGTGTCCTGCGGAAGGCTGCGCAGCTGCCTCTCAAGGATGCCGCGTTTTTCGCGCAGCGCGTCCACGATGATGAGTCCGTTATAAGCGTCCGTTCGCTGATCGGGCACAGCGTCTAGGGCTTCCACCAACGCTGGCAGAGGCGGCACGGCACAACTGATACCAATTCGGTCAGCGGCGTCGGCTTCCGGGCTTCCGGGAGCGGTCTCGGTGCCAAGCGCCAAGGTGACACACGACATGCTGGCATGTCGGTAGAGGTCGACCGGAAAAGAAGGGGAAAGGCTCGGTTGAATCACCGAAAAAAAGCGCTCGTAGAGGTTGTTGAAGTCCGTGAGGTCCGCATCAA
>JBFFMO010000421.1:0-4691 GCA_041554035.1 Allomicrovenator sp.
ACGCCGCGATGGCATCTTCGACGGATTGAGCAGACTCCACCGCTCCTTGATTTGTGCCCGAGGTTTCCCCGTCATCACCCTGCGTATTTCCCAGCGAAACCGCCGACTGGGGCACGTTTTGCCCCATGATGCCGTCGAGGAGGGGCCGCTGGAAAAAGAACACGTACGCGGCGCCAGCCACAACGATGGCCATGACCGCGAGAAGTGGAGCGGTGCTGCGCGGGCGCTCGGTATGCGAGGTGACTTCTGACGTCAGATGCGTGTGCGGCACGTCTCCACCGAGCTCCCAATTTGTGGTTGGGGGATTTGGCGTCACGAAACGTTCGTCTCTGCGAACTCGAGGATTTGGCGGCAGCGGAGCCGGCAACGAATTTGGCGTCATTCGTGAGGGTCTGGCGCGTTGGGTGACCTCTTCGGGAGGCTCGACTTTGCCAAACTGAATCTCTGTTCGAACCCTCTCCCGCGGTTCTTCCGGCGCGACCGGTGCAACGGGGATCGCGTGTTCTTCGCTGATCTTACGCGCCGCAATCGAAGAATCTTCGGGTCCTGGCTGCCCCGTCAGACTCGAGATGCTCTCCACCACCTGAAATACCGGGATGAACTCACCGATCTCTCCGAGCAGCATCCAGGTCTTCCCCGTGCGTGAGATCTCATCCTTATGCGTCACTTGCCCCTGCATGATCCATTGATGCAACGCGTCGAGAGCGTTGAAATATAGGATATCTCCCGTCTTCCGCTTTCGAACCATCCAGCGACGGTGGTTCTCTTGAACGACCGCATGCCGTGATTCGAAGCGAAACACGTACTGACACTGAGAGCATTTTAGCGTGACAAGTGGAGCTTTGACCTGGGTGTCATCCAGTTCGTAGAGCGTTTGACACTTCGGACAACGGACGTCCATTCGAGCCGGCCTCAAGCTGTTTAGTTGGAGTCGACGCCACCATCTGGCGTGATCGTTGGGTCTGCCGCTTCGGCATTTTCCTTGAGTTCTTTAGCGCGCTCGCGAGCGACCTCTGCCTTGTCGGTGTCACCCAGCGCATCAAAGGCCTTGGCTCTCAACTCAAAGACTTCTGCACGATCAGGAGCGAGCGTCTCCACCGTGTTCAAACGATCGAGCGCGGTCTGGATTTTCTTGTTTTTCAAATCCCGACGGACTTCTTTGAGCAAACCGTCGATATCGGCATTCACATCCTCAATCTTGGGCGTGTCAATCGGTTGTACAAGTTCGATTTTGGGGGCCTGTTGGACTGGCGCGACCTTTTTACCAAGACCAGCCATCGTCACCAAATCCACAAATCCAAAGGTCTGCAGCCCCACCAACACACAGATGATGAGCAGCACCGCAAAAACGGCCCACAAGATCCGATGCTCACCGGCAGCACGCGAAGGTGGCCGATAAGAGGTCTGTACAGGGGCACCCGTTGGCGCGGGCGGTAATGGCCCCCCGTGATAGGAAGCGTACTGCCCTGGAACCACCGCACCACTGAAATTGCCGGACTGTGAAGACGACGACGGTGGTGGTGTGAACGAAGGCTGATTGAAGTTGGGCATCGCGGCGGGCGCGAACCCCCCGCTGGGCATGGCACCAAGTTCGTTCGGCTGACTCAAGCCCACCTGCGAGACATTCGTTCGTCGGGCAAATTGCGGAAAGTCTGGGATCGAAAAGAAGTTGATGCCGTCGGCGGAAAGTTTGAATCCGTCGATCTCATCACGACTTGAGAGCCAATTTCGTAGGCTCTTCACGTCTGGGAATTCGTAAGTCAGGCCAAAATCGGTCTTGAGTTTCCAAGGCCCCTCATGCGCTCCATCGGGCGCCACACTTGGCGGGTCTTCGTGCGCCAGGCTCACTTCTTCGATCGCGGCCATGATCTCGGCCGACACATCGGGCGAAGATATCGAATCCATGCCGGTGAACGGATTGGAAAGCTGCTGTGTCGAATCGCCGTAATTTTGTTGGGGCGCCGGTTCCGGTGCCGGTGTGTGGACAGGCGGAGGTGTATGCACCGGTGGAGGTGCAGGTGCCGCAAAATTCGCCGAAGGCTGCCGAGCAAAAGGGTCGTCAAACGGAGACGCGCTCGGCGCCGCTGCGCGCACGGGTTCTGGGGTTGGTGGCCTAAGCGGCGGCAACGACGGTGTCGGTGGGCTCGCGGAAGGCTTTGACGCCAAAGGTGGCGCGGGCAGACCCGGCGTCGGAAGCTTCGGTTTCATCCCCGGGAAAGGCAGATTCGGAAGATTATCTGCCGACACGATCTCGGTTGGGGCCGCGTCGTACTCATCGGCCTCGCTTTCCTCTACCTGACCCAACGCTGCCTGAGCGTTGCGCCAAATTTCCATCGGGTTCTTGATCTCAAGTGTGCCATCGTCGGCGTCGCCAAGCTCAGCGGCCATGGCCTGAAACGCACGAATGCGATTCATTTCATCTTTATCCAGAGTCGCCGTGTGATTGTCGTCTGTCGCTGGCGCAGGCTTGCCCGGCGTCGACATCTTGCTCACAAGGTTGCTGAGTGCATTTGGATTGGTGATGGACGTGCGATCGCTGTCGTCCTCTTCTTCCGGTGGTTCCGGATAGACGACGAAGCTGTGCGCACACGACGGACAACGAATTTTCCCACCTGAGGGTGGTATGTTCGCGTCGCGAATTCGATAACGCGAATTACATGCTGGACACTGTACGATCATGAGCGAACTGTTCTCCCATTAACATCGGGAAGGCGTTCGGCAACCGGTGTGGTTACGGCAGTTAATTTGTTGGATAACAACTCGGGGCATTTAAGCACACAAGTCGAATTCCATGCAAGTATATGCCTCTTAGCGTAGAGCAGATCCGCCGGGAGTCCAAGTAATGTGTGCCTTCAAAACGCTGGATTCCGCCAAAACATCGTTAACCCGTCGTTTTCGGCCACATCCACGAACGATTCTCTCCAGAAAAGCCATAGAAAGGGTTCCTGATCGGTACGCCAGCGTGCACTTGCCGCGCGTTTTGCCCAATCTTGCCCCTCAAGCCTGCAACAAACCCATTCCAACCCCGCTTCCATCGCCACCAACCGAGGGATCCGGAGCAGTGATCGCGCAATACCAACTGGAATTCCTTTTGGAATTCGCATTTCCTGGACCCAGATTCCATTAGGATCATGGGTGGGCGCGACACGTCCAGACGCGTGGTAACCGCGTTGGTCCCGAGTCACGTCGAATCTGGCCCATTCGTAACCCACCAGACCGACGACTTCATCGGCGACCTCAAGCAGGAGTCTTTGTGGGGGAGTTGGATTCAGGCCAACATGGTTGGGCCACTTTTCAACAAAGGCGTCGGCCGCCGAGGGCCGACGGGTTCGCTGTCTTGAAAAAGATGTCTGAGGGGATTCAAACATAAAAAAAAACGGGTCGGAAATCCGACCCGTCCAAAAGCGACATGTTCGACGATTACTGCGGGATAGCAGCGATGTCGATGCGATTCACGATAAGGATCGCGATCACGAATGCGTAGATGACAAGCGACTCGATGAGTGCAAGTCCAAGAATAAGTGGTGTGAACAGTTTGCCTGAAGCGCCCGGATTACGAGCGATACCTTCAAGTGCAGCTGCTGCTGCGCGACCCTGTCCAAATGCTCCACCGAGTGCTGCAACGCCAATGGCGATACCTGCACCGATTGCGAACATTGCGTACATCGAGAAATGGTTTGCTGGAGCGTCGGCGCCCTGTGCGAATGCTGACACACCGTAGAGTGCAACCATTCCGAACGTGCTCATGAATGCTACAAGCTTCTTCATCTGAAATCCTCTTGAATCGGAACTGCTTCCTCAAAACGGGGCGCTACATAACGCACCCGATCGATGGAAACAAGGCTATTTTTAAACGTTAGACACAAAATTCTAATTAATGATCCGCATGCTCAACAGCCAGCGAGATGTAAACACTCGATAGCAGACAGAACACCAGGGTCTGAATCACGCACACCATCAGCCCGAGAGCGTAGAATGGCAGTGTGAGAAAGAGTGGGTATCCGAAGATTCCCGTCGCCAAATCACCAAATGCACCGAGGACCATATGGTCACCGGTCATATTACCTGTAAGACGAATACCAAGACTAAGGGGTCGGAATACATGGCCGATAACCTCGATGACGAGCATCAGCGGCGCAATAAACATGACCGGACCCAAGAAATGTTTGAGGTACGCGATGGGGCCGTGTTCGACCACGCCTGCGATATTATAAACGAGGAAGACCACGATCGCTGGAGCGATATTGGTGTTCAGGTTGCCTGTTGGTGGCACAAAGCCAGGAACAAGGCCCATCAAGTTTGAAAAGAGAATCCAGAAGCCAAGCGTGGCAATCAACGGAAAGAACTGCTTGGCTTTTTTGGCGCCCATCATGTCAGCCATCATCGTGTAGATGGAGCCAAGCATGAGTTCGACCATATTACGAAGGGTGACTCCGCCTTCGGGAACCACCGCCGTTTCGCGATTGGTGAACTTGCCTCGAACGGCAAAAGCCACCGCCAAGATGATCACGAACGCCACGCTGCTAAACACCACGTGAGACAGCGTGATGTGTCCCGCGGGGTTGAGCAGCGGATGCCCAAGATGATGCGCAAGTTCGGCCTCTTTCTCGGCCCAATGCGGAATCAAATCCAGATACGTGTAATCTGACATGTGTCTAGGCCCTGTTCCCGGAGTCGGACGAATCGTCGTC
>JBFFMO010000422.1:0-4675 GCA_041554035.1 Allomicrovenator sp.
CCCGAAACCTGACCACCCGAAACCTGACCACCCGAAACCTGACCACCCGAAACCTGACCACCCGAAACCTGACCACCCGAAACCTGACCACCCGAAACCCGAAACCCGAAACCCAACCACTTAACAGCAAGCCCCCACGCCACCTGCCGTCGCAGCGGTATCGTAAGGCAACACCGACCCACAGCCCTCAAAAATCCCATAATGCCGGTCAAAATTACCGATGAATTCAAAATGAGATTTAAAACGCGTGTCGTGCAGCATTTTCCAGGTATTTCCGCATACCGGAAACACTTTGCCGGTTTGAATCGTATGATGTTTATCCAAAATAATTTGGTCGGCATTCTCAGGGACTGTGCCTTTATAAATCACCGCCTGACCATAGTCTTCGCAAGCTGGCTCCAAGCCTTCCAATTTAAAGAGACGGTAGGTGGCCGAATAAAATTGGATCGTTCCGGTCTTGGCTTTTAATTTAGGATCGGTGACTTCCAACGGACGGTCTTCGACCAGGCGAGGGTCCGCAAATCCAGCCGTCTTGGCCAGGTTCTGAAAGTCATTCCAATACAGCGCACCGCCCAAACACTCGCCGTAAAGCACCGGGTCGTTTTTGACCGCCTCAGAAACTCGGCGGTCGGTATAAACGTCCGAAAAATACATCTCGCCGCCCGGCTTCAACAGGCGATGTGCCCCACGCAAAACGGCTTCTTTGTCGGGCGAGAGGTTCACCACACAATTCGAAACGATCACATCAAACGAGCCTGGCTCCAGGTCCAGCTCGTCCAGCTTTTCGATATAACCCTTCAAAAATGAGACGTTGGCGTAGCCGAATTTATCGGCATGGTACGCCAATGTATCGGTCGCAACCTTGAGCTGTTCGTCGGTCATGTCCACGCCGACGACACTGCCCGTGGGACCCACCAATTGCGCCAACGCGTACACATCGCGACCCGACGCGCTGCCAAGGTCCAGGACTCGCGCGCCATTCAGGAGGCTGGGTGCGACAAGCCCACACCCATAATATTTCGAAATCACATCGTCGTGCAGGTTGGCCAATAAAGGCTTCAACCACTCGGGAACCTCAGACGCGTCACAACACGCCGTGGTCTTGAGGTCCGCGGTGCTTTGAAGTGTTTTGCCGTAATAGTCTTTGACGATGTCTTGAATCATAAAGGGGCTCGCAGCTGAAGGCGGAGGTATCTTAGGTCAACCTCGCTTCGATGCCCATAGTTCGAGCCCCGTTTCGTCAGGGCGTGACGGTAATTCGGTCTCGCAAAAACGCGCGAGTCGAAGCATGCCCCACAACCACCGCGATTTCATGGTCACCTGCAGCGGGCAAGGTCCACGAAATCGTCGCCGTGCGATTCACCAAATCGAGTGAACCGACCGTGCAAGTTCCTCCGCTGACAAAACACTGAACCGTGGCATCCGTGACGGGCTCTTCCCAGGCGATGGGATACGCCAATGTGGTGGAAGCCGCGCCCGTTTGAAAGCGAGCAAGCCAGCGCGCGTTTTCGAGCCGAATGCCTCGCAAAGCCTTGTCATCCGAGAACCACACCTCGTCATCACCAATGGCAATATGCTTGGTCACATTCGACACAGCGTAACGCTCAAGCACAACCGGATTGGCAATATCAGACACGTCGACGGTCATGACTCCTGCTGCCCCCGTCGCGATCCATGCCAGGGCTCCATTGACGCGAATTTGTTCCACAGATGTGTTCAAGTTCAGCACGGCCAGGGAGGGGTTCGTGGGATCGCTGATGTCATAACGGAAGATCGAGTTTGCACCGTACCCGCTCCATAAATAGTCCCCAGATTTCTCCATGCGCCCTTTGGGCGACGTGAACGCCCGATAGGCAATTTCAGTCGGCATGGCTGGATTCGAAACCTCCAAGACGTGGATTCCGTCGGCCCAAGCGGTGGCATAAAGCGTCGTTCCGTCGATCAGGACGCCCACGTAGTCGGCTCCGGTGCTGTAGCTCCCCAACAAGGCCGGGACGCTCGGATTAGACACGTCATAAATCAACACGCCCGAGGTATCGGCCGCGATATAGAGCGTATCGTTGCGCAGCGCGATTTGGTCGTAGGTGGCGTTGCCCTGAATCGTCGACAAGGTCAGCGGGCTCGACGGCACCGAAATATCCACGATCGAAACTCGACTTCCGGTGCTCGCAAAAAGAAGAGGATAATCAACGATTAATCCGCGATCCGAATTCTGAAAAATCGTGGATTCAGTCGTGATATTATTTAAATCACTGACATCCAGAATATGTGTTTCCTGACTTTGAACTCCAACAAATCCAGACACAAAGGTCACGTTATAAGGATCCCCTACAAAGGGCACACTCGCCGCAAACTCAGGCGTCTTGATGCTCGGTTCGAGCAAGTCCACGATATCGCCGGACCTTGACGCGATGGTCTGGCTGGTTGGTAGATAGGCCACGCCCGAAGACTCACCACTTGTGGGCAAATTCCCCAGAAACACAGGCGTCGCGGGCACGGCAACATCAAACACAAGCACGCCATTTGTCCGACTGGCGACGTAAGCTTTGGTGCCGTCGACCACAATATCCTCGCCAGTTCCCGGAACATTTAATGTCGCCAATAGGTTGGGATCAGCCGGAGTCGTGATATCAAAAATGGCCAAATCGGCCCAGGTTGAGCACGTGGCGTAGAGCAGGTTGCCAACAATTTGCATGCGCCGCGGCGTCGATGAACACTTATCATCAGCGGCATCCGTCATGGCGACAAAAGCCGGCGTCGCCGTGCGAATCGAGCTGGTATCGTATCCCGTCAACGTATTATTCGCCCCGACCCATAATTCATTATTTCGAGCCGTCACTGCTTTCGCATCGGTCACGATTTCGTAATGCAGCAATGCAGGCGATGTCGGCGTTTGGATATCGAACGCGGCGATGCCGAATACCCCGCCAGTCCCGTCAAAAATCGCGGCATAAACGGTGTCGCCAAATCGGGCGATCGAAGTCACCGAATTAAAGGCACCGGGCAATGGAACAGTGCCCACCACATTCAATGCAGTGCCTGTGTACTCAAGCACCTGAATTGAAGCGCCAACCCCAGCAATGACCTGCGTCCCATTGAAATCCAAAACAAATGGTGAATCCACACTCGGGGCCGCAGCCGCTGTCTGAATCGGACTCGCCGGGTCAGAGACGTCATAAACCACGTATTTCTGACCACCGGTCCCGCCGGTCACCAATACGTTGCCCGATGCCCCAACGGCGTAAAGCTGGCTGGTGAACGGCTCAAGCGTTGTCGCGAATGGATTGATGGGAATATCGGCTGCAGTGCCAGCCCAGGCGGTCGTGGTGAAGCTCACCGAATCGGTGTCGGTGCCCTGCCCGTTTGTCACTTTCAGTTGAAAGGTCAGCGTTTCGTTGATGGCCGATGGAGCCTTAAAGTAGGCACGCGCCCGGTCGCCATTCCCAAAATCTACCGTTGTGCCACTCGTCTGCGTCCACTCATACCGGAAGGGGTCGCCATCGGGATCCGCACTTGCTCGGCCATCAAGGAACACAACCTCACCGCCATTCACCAACGAGTCGACTCCCGCATCCGCAACCGGCGGGCTATTAGGCGTCACCACGCGTGTTCGGTCAGGTACAGAATCCGCATTCCCATCATTGACCACCAACTCAAATACAAAGGCGCCTGCGACATCAAGAGGCGCAGTGAAGGTCGGCTGTGCGACGGTATCATCCGACAAAATAACCGTGGACGGACCCGACACCTGCGTCCACGCATACGTGATGGGCTGGTTCTCTGGGTCCATGCCCGAGCCATTCAGCGTCACAAAATCACCCTTCGCCACGTTTTGATTCGCCCCCGCCTCAGCAATCGGAGCCAGGTTTTCAATCGTCACGGACGTTCGATCAAAGCCAGTCGCCTGGCCGTCACTGACCGTAAGGTCGAAAATCAGATCTCCAAATACGGCAGGCGCGGTGAAGGTTGGCGACACGGTCGTTTCGCCCGTGAGCACGACGGACTCGCCCGCAGACTGCACCCACGAATAGGTCAAAGCCTCACCGTCACCATCGGAACTTTGCGACCCGTCCAACGTCACGAGCTGTCCAACCTGCACCACTTGCGCGATGCCCGCATTGGCTTCCGGCAAACGATTCGTCACGTTGACCGTGACCGAATCCTGCGAAGATGCTCGCCCATCTGAAACGGTGACCAAAAACTCGTAGTCGCCCGCCGGAGAGATGGCCGTAAATGTCGTCGCAGCCAGTTCTGGAGTATCCAACACAACCGTCGCGCCGCCCGTCTGGGTCCACAAAAACGTCAATTCGTCGCCGTCGGGATCGGTACTGAATGCCGCCGTTAAGCGCACCACATCACCCACCCGAAGCCCCGTTTGATCCATGCCGGCGTCGGCAACCGGAGGGTCATTGGGGATTTCGGCGTCTTGAGTGTCGGTCTGCATGTCGACGCCCATATCAGGCTCAGCCAAGTCCACGGAGACGTCGTTGTTCGACATGTCCGCGCCACTAGCGTCCGACGTGCCAACATCGTCTGTGGCGTTCACCTGCGGCCCATCATCGGACCCACAACCCCACGCAAACACTAAAACCAAAAGTAGAAGCATACTGCATTGCTTGCATCATAACCCGTGTATCGAGCAACAACTTATCCGATTGACTAAATGCAACGCAGC
>JBFFMO010000423.1:0-4658 GCA_041554035.1 Allomicrovenator sp.
CAATCTCGGCATCGTCTATCGCCGCAAACTGATTCCAGGCGTCGATGATCGCCGCATATTCTTCGGTGCCTTCTTTTGCCCACGTGTAATAGGTCGACCGTTCAATATCAGCGTGTTTACATGCCTCAGTGATGTTTCCGGTCTTGGCCAACACTCGACATAATATGCTCAGTTTCGCTCGAACCAACGGACGTTCGGTGTTGGGCTTGGCGTGATTCCCACAGACCTTCAAATCAGGTTTGGCGAACCGACTACAAGGACGACCATTTTTTGTCCGCGCCGCGCACTTCTTCTTCATGCGCGTGATCCCGTTGTGTCCGTGGTGGTGTGGTCCTTATCGATGTGCTCCTACCCTTATGGGCAATTCAGAGGCAATGACGAATGTCTACGCCTCGGAACGCAAGGTATGATGCGGGAAAAATAAATACGGCAACAACGCGAATGTAGCCGGCTTTTTTGGCTACCTATTCCATAATGAACACGCGTACCATCATGGACATATTAGGAGGGAACATGAACTATATTGAACTTACCAAAACAATCCAGAACAACATGAAGGCGTGGGACGAGTATAGCCTTGAAATCAATAACCTTTTTAATGGTTTCACTGGCAATCTATTAACACAACTCAATCCAGATCTAATCATCCCGGAGTTGGTGCACGTCACGCAACCTCCCGACTACGATCTCACCAATAAGTGTTATGTTGCGGCGATCAATCTTAGCCTCCCTGGACTAACGGTTATTGAAGCCTTGATGATTAGGCTTCGTGTCGACCCCGACAGCAAATGGAGGCAATTAAGACTTCCAGACGACAGTGATTGGCGCGATGCGAACAGTGCGAACAGTGTCACGGCTTGTGCAGCTGCTTTCTTGCAGCAGATTGCCTCAAGGTATCCGTCTGATGTTATTGGAAATCCGAGTCAAAACTGGTGGTCATCTCGTGCTGATCATCGATAATAATCTCATCGCGTATGTTTGAAGGTAGAAGCACCATGAGCAAGAGAAGTTCTGTTGGGTCCATCACGTCGCGAAGTTCTTCGAATGACGGCAGGATGGGTTTGGTATTCGTACTCATTGGGCACCTCCAAAGTGCGGGTTTGAAGGTCTTATCGGTCAAAGCAAGAAATTGTTGCGAAATAGCTTAGGCAGCCTCCTGATGGCTTTCACGGAGTACCGTTTGCCCTTGAAGTAGCCGTGCAGCCCGGCGTAATTCACGAAGTGTAATCAGCTCTGCCTCAAGCTTCGCGATTCGGCTGTCAATCCATTCGGCCGCGTGTGGGTTATTCCGCACCTTAACTGCGGCCGCGGCGACCGCTCGGGCCTGCTCAGACGGCACACCGGCAGCATAACCCGCGTGCCGTGCAGCTTCTCGTGTCCCCTCACCGGCCTCACGAAGCAAGACATATCGTTCCCATCGTCGCATTGTATTAAGCCGCAAGCTTTTGTTCGGCAGGTTCACGATGAGGTCGTGGTGACTGGATACGAGCCAAAAGGTCGCGCTTCGCCAGTTCTTCCTCGAGTACCCCATCAACGAATCGAGCGACGTCGCGCCCATATTCTTGGGACATGCCGTCGGGATACTTCTGCTGATGCGCACGAACCAAGCTCCAGTGCCGCCAGCGTTTGGCACCAACCCGTGAAGCCGTTGCCTCAAAAACTGCTTCGAGGTTTCGCTTCATCGAGATGCGCTCGAAACTCGCCGGCTCTTGAGAAGGGGTACTTTGCACATGTGAGCCGATGCGCTCGTAGTCTACGGCTGGAATGGTCGTGAGGGCGTAACAGATGCGTAGATAAGACGCCAAGGCGTGTACGGCCGAAGTGTATAGCTCAGGCTGGGTCTCTTCGACGGCGTCCGTGGACAACGCCAGAAGGTAGTCGTTGACGTCGCTCATTTTGGCCTCCATGGCGATGATATTCTTGGCCCTCGACAGTGTACAAAGTCTTGTGATCTTTGTCTTCTTGATTTGGCGCTTTCGCTGGATTTGCGACGGATGTTGGCAGCACGAGGCCTACAAGCTGATCGAGCAGCCCCAGGCGGTCGGCGGATCTCAAACCCGGCATAAGGCGGGTGGAACGATGCGTGCCAAGAGGTTGGATTTATTCACGCGAGAATTTGGTTTAGACTTGCCAACTTAAACCAAGCGCAAAGAAGATCTTCGTTCCAACGGAATCCCGAACACTGATCCGAACTCCAAACTGCCCATCGCGAAGAAACCTTCGACATCGACAACACCGAGTTCTTGCACACAGATACGAACCATTTCCTGAAAGATACCAAATTGGTTGAAGTCAACATCACCAGGCTCTTCGGTGCGCCACCCCTTTTGACTGAGCATCACGTAAAGAGATCTAAACCTGTTTTCTGATATAGCGTGAAGCGTCTTCGCACGGACAACGAGTGACGCAATCGAACAGCCCCAAATCGGTTTGAGTTGACTCGCTTTAAAGAGATCGAGCCCTCTTAGTTGTGGGCCTATTTCAGATGCAGGCATCAAGAATTCGGCACCAAACAGATTTGCTTCGTCCTCACAAGTGTCTGAATAACGACGATGCATGACAAGGTGCCCAAACTCATGCGCCAAAGTGAACCTGATGCGGTCTCCAGGTCGCTCAACATTATAAAAAATAATGTTTGGACGGCCATCGGTGGATGGAACGGCAACACCATCAAACTTCGACGATGTCCCATAGACGGGCACAACGACAACCCCGGTCGACTCAATCACTTTTACAATGTCCGAAATTGGACCTCGTCTTAACCCAAGGGCCTCACGAACCCGTCTTGCAACAGCCGCCCCAGTGTTGAGCCTGCTATCTTGATCAACTTCCAATTCTGGCAAGGGAAAGGGAGACTCGATGCCAATGAATTCGGACATAGAGTGAATACCATCACTCGCAAGCTGGACAACTGATGAGAGCCACTTCTCGTCTCGAGCCGACAAACTCCGTTTCTTTCTGAAGAAGTGGTAGGGCATGGGGCGGTTGGGTCCGCGCTTCGCAAGAAACCCGTAAGGAAGTGACAACGCTGCCTCGATTGAAACCGCAAATGCCTCAATTTCGTCAGCAGTGGGAAGCCACACACCATGTTCTAGGCGAGAAATTCTCGTTTGGGAAATCTTTGCATGTGACGAAAGGTCCTTCTGCGTCATGTCGCGGAGGTTACGAGCTAAGACAAGTCTTTCGTGATCAATTCTCACTTTCCATCTCTTTCGAAGGCTTGAGAATACGAAGCCGAGTACTTGGAACATGTGCATCTGCACTTTCGATCTCGATCGGTACTTCCACGAGTTCCGCAAGCGAAATTGTCCACATCGGCGAGCCGTTCATGTACATTGATATTGTTTGGTCAACAACCAACATTGTCGCGTCGACAACGTAACCAGCATAGAAAAGCGGTTTGGCGGAAGACGTGTGCACTGAATCCTCGCCAAACAATAGAAGTTGGCCCCCAAAATGACCACTCATCTTTCTGCCAGCGGAAGTTGCGGTAGCAATCCCACTAACCCTCCCGTGCGCATCGATCTTGTTGAACCGAATTGCAAAATCTGCCCCATAAAATGTAGCTGACTTTCGATTCGAGTCCTCGACGCATTCGAACGTCTCTGCCCAAATGCTTTGTGCAGTGGTTACCATTCGTTGGCACCTCAGCCCCGCAAGTGTTGACTTGTCGATTTGGAATCCCAAGTTCGGCATATAATCTGCGGCTTCAACAATTGTGCGAATTTCCACATGATGTGGTCTGAGAAGTTCTAACGCATCACTCTTATCCATCGTTGCCTCACACTTAAAAAAACACCTACGAATATTCATGATGGATTTTTTAATGCCGGTCAAGACTTGGATGACGAATTCACGGTTGGATGCTCGTTACTGATCAAAAGAATCGTTCAACGGAAATCACTTTTCTTCATCTGCCCATTTCTCCTCCAGGAACTCCACAGCTGTAGCATTATTTTTCTCAATTGAATCGCCATCGATAGGTGCCACAAGCTCATTCGCCGTGGTTGTTCGTGCACGAAAATGGCGTTCCCGAAATGCCGTGAGCGAACGCTCAACCAAGTTCCACGGTAAGTCGCCCTTCTCGAGACCGACTTTCGTCATGGCGGCAAGATTCAGAAGAATGAAATGGATGCCACCGGTAGCCCAATCACCAAGTGTATGACCAAGCTCATTGGTGCCACCAGTACTAAAACCATTTCGCCCAAAGAGCACGACGATCTTTTGCCCATTGGTCTCCGCCTTGCTTCTAGCTTTGTGGGCTACGTCGAGACTGATGCGCAGTTTGGTATTCTTGCATTCACAAAACACGCGCGCATGATCTTCACGGCCCAACAACAATTTCCAACGGGGGACACAAATCGTGCCTGATAAATCCATATCACCAGATTTTAGACGTTGTTCGATCTTCAAGTCCGTGCACATCCCACTCTTGTCGAAAAAGTATTGCAGAAGCAATGTCAACGTCAGCCCACGCTCGGTTGTTGAACGTTTAACGTCATCGCGGTACCCCCTCATTGCTGTAGCAATCATCTGCTGAAACTCGAAGTCGTCCCAACCATGTTCCAACATCAGTTTCTTCACAGCCCCGTCTTTTGTCAGGATCGCGACGGTCCAAGATTCATCGAACGCGGTACCGCTCATCCAAGATGGCTCAC
>JBFFMO010000424.1:0-4658 GCA_041554035.1 Allomicrovenator sp.
GAAAGACTTCCAGCAAAGGCTTCGGCGTGACCGACGGCGCTTCTCCCGGAATGCTCAGCCCAAGCCCCATGCCAGGCTCAACCACGTTGACCACCACCAGGCCGATGCACACCGCAACAAATGTCGTGACCATATAGTAGAGGATCGTTCTCCAACCCACTCGCCCAAGCTGCGTGGCGTCACCCATGGTCTGGATGCCCGAAATCACGCTGAAAACCAGAAGCGGAATCACGATAAGTTTGAGCAGACGAATAAAGACGTCGCCCACGAATTGAAAAGGCTCGCGAATCGAATTCAGAGTGTGTCGAGCGGCTTCCCAGACTTCGGGCGTGGCGTCGGGCGCAGGCAGAAAGAGCCCGCGCATCACCAGCGAAAACGCGAGCGCCAACACGAGACCTACGGCAATTTGCCAGTGCAACTCGCTGTACCAGCGCTTTTTCATCGGCATCTCAATGGGTTAAAATCATGAGCAGTGCGTACTGCAACATCATCGTGCCGTCCACTCCCACTGAGTAATAGATGTCGCCGCGCTGTGGGTTCATCGCCGCAATGATGATGGCTGTGACTGCAGCTGTGATCGCGGTCGCGATGAAGATCGACGAGGAATGGTAGACGCCATGCAATGCGACAAAACACACCAGCATCCCGATGCTCATCGCCTTGGTTCCTTTGGTTCCAAGCCGTTGAGGCAAAGTCTTGATGCCGGCGGCGCGGTCACGATCGCGGTCGCGGTAATCAAAAGGAAGGGTGATCGCGGACATGAACAAAAAGCGCGTCAACAGATGAACGCCAAACGAAACGTCGAGCACGGTGTCGGGGCGCCAGATGGGAAGCCATGCCGTCACCACCGTCCAAACACCGGCCACAACGAAGGTCTTGAGGTAAGGGATATCCTTCAGCCTGAGGACCCCCAGCGGCACGGTGTACCAGATCGAGAGCAGACCAAGCGGAACAAGGGCCACAAGCACTTCAAATCGTTGAAAGAATACGGATGCCCCAAGCCCGACCAAACCGAGGAGCAGCAGGGCTTGAACGGCCTTTCGCTCTTTTAGGTACGCGACGAGCCGCGCCCCCGGATCGGTTGCGTCCTCGATGCTCGGGCGCAATCGGTCGACGGTATAAATGACGATGGTGGCGAAGAAGACGAGGATCGTCAGGGGAAGATCATGCGGAGCATCCAGGAGCTGCACACTTCCAAGCGCCATGCACGCGGAACACATCGCGATAAAAACGGTGAGGATGACGGCCATCAGGAGCGGCTTTCGAGCCAGTCCGAGAGCGGGGCAAACACAAGGGTTTGCGCGTGATCACTGATGAAGAGGTCTGCGTGAGCAAACCAATGGTGCGCATCACCGACTTCAAGAATATCGACGCTTTCAGACTTCATGATGTCGCGCACCGAAAGCGCTGTCTGTGGGGGAACGACCCCATCGGCGTTGGCGAGCACCGCAAGCGTTGCCAAATCAAAACCCTGAAGTCGTTCAGAAATATTGACTCCACGAACGACGAGGTCCTTTTTCTTGATCCAGTGGGCGATCTGCCGATTCAGGTGCGGGACAGGATCATCCACGGTTTGCACGAGCTCATCCGAGCGCGACAAATCGATGGAGGCCTTGTTCATGTAAAGGTCCAACACTTTGGGCATATACTTCACAATCGGCAGCGCTCGCCTGGCGAGTTCACGGGTCCCAAAAAAGGGCATGGCACCGGCCAATGCCGGAGAATGAAAAGCGATTTTGGCCAGCGGATGAACTTTTTCCCAGCGCAGCGGACCGCCCATCGCGACCAAAGAGCCAAAAGGGTGGTCGTCTAGATGATGGGCCAGATAAGCGTACAAAAAGGTGGCTCCAAGAGAGCACCCAATCGCTGAAATCCCTTTCCCTTTTACGCGGGTATGTTGCTGAGCAAATTCAAAGACGACCGGCAGATCCACCAACGCCAATTCAGCGAACCCAAAAGTGCGGGTTCCTCCCACGCAGCGCGCTCCACCTTGGCCTCGAAGATTTGCCGTCCAGACTTCAAATCCACGATCAGCCAGGAACTTGACCATCGAATCGCCGCGCGGATGGAAGTTCAAAATGAAGGTGTTCATCCCGTAGCCGGGAATCATGACGATGGGACGACGAGAAGTGTCCAGATGTTCAGGGTTCCAGAATTGCCGGATCTCCAGAAGCCAACCGTCCCCGTTGTCTTCGAAATGCAGTCTTTCCTTCACCACTGGCCTCGATCATGGGGCTCTATTCGTAGCAGATGCTACTCGACGCAGTAAGTGACTTCGACACGTGCCACGTCAGTCAGTGCTGCCGCGTTAAATCCGAGTTCGCCATTTGGGCAAAAGGTTGTGGGTCCCAGGAATTGAAATCCGGCACTTCCAAGCTTGATCGGGCTGGCTTCGTCGTCCGAATCAAAGCCGGTGACGTCCAAAGGTTCGTGCGCAAGCTTTTTGGCCGGGCAAAGCGAGACGTGTGATGCGATGGCAAATCGGTCGGTGAGGTCCCCAAGCACGGTGATGAAATCCTCGGCGCATGAGCTGACAAAATGCCCACGATCGCCCAGGAGCCGGGTCGTGGCATACAGGCGAGGAGAGGCGTACGAGGCGCCCAGGCTCGAAGAACAAACGGGTCGTAATTCGGCGGCGTCGGAAGCCGAGGGAGGCCCAGCGATCGCGACAAATGCAAAGCCCTGAGGCGTCACACTGATGTCGGCAAGCTTGTCGACAAAATCACCAATGGCCGAAAGTTTATCTGCGTTATCCACGCAAATCTGGCGAGGTGGGCCGTCTCCGGACAGGGTCTCGGTATGCGTGCAATCGTCTTCGTTGCTCAACGCGATCACGAGCAGGCGGGCGTCTGCCCGGAAGAACCCCAGATCAGAGAGCGAAGTGTCAAAAAACAAGCCGTCCAACACGCCCAGGGTCTGCTGAAACGGGTCTCCGTCTTCGCCCTGGATGATGTTGCACGCGATAAGTCGTGTGAAATTGCTTTGCGACGAACGCGCAATCTGAGTGGTGTTGCCCTCGCAGCCACTTGCCAAGGTCCCAGGTGGGGCCAGTCTTGGTGGGCCTGTGCCATCCGCGGTTGCAACAGCAACGTTGATATCGAGGTCGCCCTGCAATCCTTGCAGCCACTGAGCAGCCGCAAAGGCCATGGCTTGTTGCAGGTCCTCGACGTCGCCCGAATTGTCTACAACGAAGAGAACATCAAGCTTACCGGGCCTTTCGAACGACTGAAACGTCTCGGTCGAGGCCGTTCCCGCGCGGCATTCACCGGGCAGGAGCGGGTCGGGGTTATAAGCTGGGTTATCCTCAGTACACGCCGAGACAGCGACAACCGCGAGCATCAAGCCAATTGCAAATCTTCTCATTTTCCAACTCGGTCGAGGTGTTTGAGGTCACGCCTACCTTCGAGCACTGCGATCATGATTTCGAGGGTCTTCTTTTGATCCGGCTCGATTCCAAGGGCTAAACGCTCGATTTCTTCGAAATCCCACATCACCGGAATGATCTCAGGAGATGCTTCGACAGCTGCCCTGAATTCCTCAAGACAAGCTTCATAGGTGCTGTCTTCTCGACGAAGGCCGCGGGCAAGATATTCGATTATTGATTTCACGGGTTTCCACCGCGGATCAAACGTCTCGACGGCGTTGACGAATTCCAGGACGCGGTCTGCTCCGCCTAATCGCACGAGATCTCGGGAGAATTCGAAGATCCCGGTGGCATCACCAACGATCGTCTCCGTCACCAACGCTGCGCTTTTCATCGCCTCGTCCAGCTCGCCTTTGCGCAACAAGATCTGGGCAAGAGCGATCGCATAGCGAGGTTCGTCAGGACTCAGTTCAAGTGCGGCCTGGAAATGCGTTTCGGCGTCCTTGTTGCGATTGATCGACAACAGAATCACACCAAGATTGTACTGATTATCTGGATTCTCGGGGTCCATTGCCACGGCGCGACGTCCGAGCTGCTCGGCCATCTCGACGTCACCGAGTTCAAACGCGGCAGCGACCATGCCGTTTACGGCTTCGACTTCGTCTGGGTCGCGGATCGAGGCGATCTCGTAAAAACGGCGAGCTTCCTCGCTCTGCCCAACTTCAAGTAGAGCGTGGGCAACGTTGAGCAGGCTCTCCATGTCGTCGGGTTCGAGTTTATAGGCGCGCTGGAACGCCTCAAGGGAGTCTTCGAGGTCTTCGGACTCACGGTAAGCAAAACCCAGAAACGTCCACGCGTGGGCATTGTCGGGCATCCATTTCTCGTGGGTGCCCCAGCCAAGTTCGGCAGGCTGAAAGCCTTCAGACAGGAAACCTTCGACCGACCAGGTGTTGACGAACACGTTGGCGGGCTTTGGATATGCGGGGGCTTGCGTGTCGCGCTCGGCGATGTGGATGCCCTTCACGCCGAGGTCCATCATCAGCCTTGCCCAGTCCTCCCGCGAGCCAGGCGTGTCATGCTTGTGGCCCGTGTCCCTGGCAATGTCGAGCAACGCCTCCTTGACCAGCCACGACACCATGCCCGGATTGGCCCCGCAGCAGGAGACGGCGGTGGTGCCGCTGGGATTTGCCCGTTTCTCTGCCCGCACCGCTTCACGCAAGGCATAGTTTGAGCGCTCAGCCGGGGTCGCATCCTTGTTGAAGTAGAAGCCGGGCCACGGCTCCACCACCGTGTC
>JBFFMO010000425.1:0-4652 GCA_041554035.1 Allomicrovenator sp.
CCGGTAATTGGCCCGTGCTTCATCCGACCGAAGCCGCCGAACAAGCGCTGGCCGAGCCCGGCAAGGTCGCCTTTCTTTTTGGCCGCGAAGACCACGGGCTTTCTAACGAAGCGCTGGACCATTGTGACGCCGTGGTCAGCGTGCCCACAAATCCTGACTACACCTCGCTGAATCTGGGCCAGGCCGTGTTGTTGACCCTCTGGGAGTGTTTCCGCGTCTCAGGTGCCACGGTCGAACGTGAAGCTCCGTTTCCGCTGGCCCGGCGTGAACAGGTCGAAAGAATGCTCGACAGCGCTGAGGCGACGTTGGAGATGACCGGCTTTTTCAAGTCGTCAGGAAAAGAATACGTGGTGCGTTCGATTCGGAGCGTGTTTTTGCGCGCCGGCCTCGACGAACGCGAATTAGCGATTTGGTTTGGTGTCTGGAAAGAGATCCCGACCTTTCTTCGCCGTCATTCCTGAACGGCCCAAGACAATTCAAATTCTGGGGGCTCCTCGATTCTGCCTACGGCCGCGTTTGAGGCGACTCGAAGCATGTAGCGCCCTGCACCAACGGGGGCTGTGATTTCCCAGGAGGCTCCCGTCCAGACGGCCGTTCGAACCGGTGTTATTCCATCGATAAGCAGGCTCACATCGAGTGTGGGCGAGCTCAATCCCGGAACCACCACAAGATTGAGGGTTCCCGGCGTCAATCCACTCAATTCGATAAACACCACGTCCCACGCGTCGCCGACGGGACAGTAGCCAAAGACTTGCGATCCCGCTTCCGCAGGAATCGACGTGGCCGGAGTATTGGCTGCCCCGACGTCTGGGCAAGCCCATGGAGCCAACACCGAGTAACCAAGCCGATAATCAGAGCTTAAGCCAAGGGCCGAAAGTACGCGTACGTAGTAGTCACCCGAAACACCGATTCGCGGCCATTCGCGCTGCTGACCACGGGATATCTCTAGAACGTCGCCCTCCGGAGACAGGACCTGAACGACCAGCGAGGTGTCCGACAGGGTTCGTTCGACCCTCAGTCCACTCTGAGCGGTGATGCCACGCAGCACAAACCAGTCTTCATCCAGTCCACATGTCTTGGCGCGTATCTCCGAAGGCACATCGGTGGCCGTGGCGACTGCGGTCGCGGCGAGTGGCGTGTCGTTTTCTTCAAACGCGTCGTTGGCGCAAAACTCTCGAGCGATCGACAATGTGTAGGTCGACGTCGTGTAGGTGGTGGGCCGAATCTCCACGAAGAGAATCTGATCGCGATTTGGAGCGACGCGCACCGTCGAAATCGGGTCGAGCAGGGTATTTTGGGCCAAAAGTGTGCCGTCCGATCCCCAAACGTAGAGATCGACGTCAGGGACGGTCGATTTTTGGTCGATACGCACCCGAACGACATCGGTGCCGCCGGCACGGACCGAAAACCAATCCGACGTCTGCGGACATAAGGTCAGGTCATCATAAACACAGGCTGGCGTGGCGGTATTAGGACACTCTGAGGCGGGGGCAAGGGCAAAAGCCGAAGCACGTGAATGATTCGGAAGCACCATCGCGTAGATGTCTTCATCACAACTCACATTCAAACACGCACCGACTGGGATTTCACAAATCTGAGTCTCAAGACAGTCATCATTTGTGGCGCACGGAGGCTGAATGCACGCGCCCGCTGAGCAGATTTCGTCGGGCCTGCAGTCCAATGGAGCGTCACACGGCCCCTCCAATTGGCAGGAAGAAAAGCCCGCAGAGAGCACGCATCTCTGACCGAACGGGCACTCGGTGTCCTGGGCGCAATTGGGTTGGCAAAGGCCTGCGGAGTCTCCGGTTTGGTAGAGGCACGACTGCCCGGGTGGGCAACTGGACAGGGCAGGGCGGCAGCCGAAACGACACACCGAACCTTCGCAAACATGGGTGTCGGGGCAATCCTGATCTGCGTCGCACGGTTTGGCGACACACCGTTCGGTTCTTGAATCGCAGACTTCCGCGGTCGAGCAGCCATCCACGGTGCATCTAAAAGCGGGTTTGCAGATGCCAGTCTGGCCGTCGCAAATCAGCCCGCCCGGGCACGGATTGCCATCCGCGCATTTGACCTCAACCGGACGGCATTGTCCGGTGGCTGCATCGCAGATCTCGGCAGGGCGGCATGTGTTTTCGGCCCGGCAATCGGAGACGATTTCCAGACACGCACCGCTCAAAGCGTCGCACGCAAACCCTTGCGTGCATCCAACGTCTTCGCAGGTGATTTGAGGGGTGCACCCGCCAAGGGTCATCAACACAAAAAATAGTAGGGCGCTTCGCATGAAAGCTAGAGTGCCGAAGACCGGCGCAGCATACAAGCGGCTACTCTTCAGGCGCTTCGGACGGCACGTAGCAGAAGCCCGGGCCTTCGATGTCTTTTCGACAGGTGTATCCGTCGCGGCAATCGCCCGACGATTCGCAGTAGGCCATGCAGAACGACTCTTCTCGGCTGAACTGAATGCAGACCGAGTCGCTAGGACAGGTGTCGTAGTCGCACGGGGTGATTGTGCAATAGCCCGCCTCTACGGTGACATCACAGATCGCGCCCGATGGACACTCCGCGCTGCTGACGCATTCGTCGCCGACTTTGCTGGCACAGCCAGCGCCTGCAATTAAAACCATCAATAGAGTGTTGATGACGAGATATGGGAACTTTTTTGACGGCATGATAGCGTTCACAACCTGAGCCTGATGCTTGTTGGCTTTTAGCGCTCCATGAGGAAAATGACAACGCTCCAAAGTCGAAAGCACTCGTGGATCCGGATAGGCCTGTTTCAGTTCGCCTCGGTTTTTGTGCATCTTGCGCTCGTGATCGGACTGGTATTGCCCTTCGCGGCAAACCTATTGGCCAATAAACCACTTCCGGTTGAGCCTCCTAAACCCAACCCTGAGTTCAAGCTCAGCGTGGTGGAGCTCCCGCCCGAACCCAAGAAAAAGGTCATCATTCCGCCGACTCCGATCCCTAAGGTTGTCCCCGAAAAAATCGTTCAGAAGACCAATGATGTCGCTCCCGAGCGGGCCAATTTTGTTTCTAAGAACGCCAACCGGGTCGAAAAAGACGAGCGCGCCGAGCTGACTCAAGAAAAACCGATCGAACGTCAGGAAAACCCGACCGAACCCAGCGAACTCGAGAAAACGAGCTCCGCGTCAGAGTCGACCGATAATAAGCCCATCGACATCCAAAAGTTGTTCAACGTTCCCATGGCTGCGATGGAGGCCCCTCTTGGTCGCCGAGAACAAGCGGCGAGGGCGGCACTGACGGCCAAGGACGCCAACAAGAAGGTGCTTGCTGATTTTGATGCCAGGGACAAGGCATTCCGCGGAGCCCTTGAGAGCTTTGCGTCCGAGGTTGCGGTTGGAAATCATACCGGCGTCAATGCCTACTCGGACTCCGCCAAACTCTACCTGGAAAGAATCCACCAGAAAATCCACCGACGTTGGGCGGACGGTTATCTGCCTTATCTGGACTCCAGCGTTCCGATGGGAAGCCCGCTTCGCAACCCAAACCTGAACACGAAGCTCGAAATGGTCATCGACGGAGCCACAGGCGTCGTGGAAAAGGTCTCGATCGTCACGACGTCGGGTGAGCTCATGTACGACTCCGAGGCGATCATCATCGCCCAGACGATTGGCCCTCATGGATTGGCGCCCGATGACGCCACCAGCCCCAATGGAAAGGTCTACATTCACTGGAACTTCTGGCGCGATTCACGCCAATGCGGAATCTTTGGCGCCGAAATGTTCATCGTGAACAAAGACGGCTGAGCTTGACCAGCCCTCAAGGGGCCGTTAGAAGTGCGACCGGCCGTTACGTTGAGGTCAACATGAGCTTTCCAGAACCGTTCTATCGTTGGCGTCCACACCCCTGGCATGGGGTTGAAGTTGGACCTAATCCACCCGAAATCGTTCACGCGTATATCGAGATCACGCCTTTCGACTCCGTCAAATTCGAGGTCGATAAAGTGACCGGATATTTGCGGGTCGATCGACCTCAGCGTACGTCGTCACAACCGCCAGCGCTCTATGGGTTCATCCCGCGCACCTATTGTGGGGAACGCGTGGGGCGCTTGTCGCCTGAGGCTGAGCGCGGTGATGGTGATCCACTCGACATCTGTGTGATCAGCGAGCGACGCATCGATCGCGCCGAAATTCTGTTGAATGCACGCGTGATCGGCGGCCTGCAGATGGTCGACGGAGGGGAAGCCGACGATAAGATCGTTGCGGTCCTCCAGAACGACCATATCTGGGGCGCGGTCAGAGACATCTCGGAGCTTCCGGGCATCTTGATTGAGCGCCTGCAGCATTATTTCCTGACCTATAAGCAGATCCCAAGCGAAAGCGGCTCTCCTCGCGTTTCGATCACCTCGATTTACGGCGCCGCCGAGGCACACTTGCTCGTTGGAGCCGCGATTGCCGACTACAACGAGACCTACGGGGCCTAATCGTGGAAACCATCGTGTGTTTGTCGTCCCAGAGCTGGGACGACAAAATGTGGACCAACAAACAGCACATCATGAGTCGTTTGGCTCATGAGCACCGTGTGATCCACGTTGACCACGGGCTGCGGATGCTTCCTGAGTATCTGTGGCGACGTCTACGAAAGAACCCTTCCGACGCCTGGCGCGGCCTCTCGCTGCTCTGGGACGGCGTTTC
>JBFFMO010000426.1:0-4643 GCA_041554035.1 Allomicrovenator sp.
CGTTTGGATCGTCATCGATTCGAGATCGACCACCGTGATGAAGTCCAAGTCACGGTAGGCAACAAACGCGGACAGCCCGTCTGGGGAAATCACGAATTCAGTCACGGTGCCAGGTAG
Organism: Allomicrovenator sp.; assembly: GCA_041554035.1. Lineage (GTDB taxonomy): Bacteria > Myxococcota_A > Bradymonadia > Bradymonadales > Bradymonadaceae > JBFFMO01. The sequence goes on from JBFFMO010000426.1 coordinate 118, forward strand.
ATTCACCTGACGACCCGCGTCTTCAGGGATTTCACACCCGGTGATTTCACACGTGGCTCCCTGGCGGCTCCACAGATTTGAAGGGCTTCCGGAGGCAACAACGATGTCGTTGGTGCCGGGCCGAGTCTCCATCGCGATGGGAGTTCCTGGAACCTGAAGGCGTGCCGAGTGAACCTCGGGTTTCCAGAGGTTCACGATCGAAATATCTGAGTCGATTTGATTGAGGGTGTACGCGATCGTTCCATCAGAAGACGCGGCCACATCCACAGGAAGGCGTCCGACCGTCAAATGCGTCACACCGGGAACCGACTGTCGAAGGTCCGCAAGTTCAGGGGATGTGCGATCGAGGGCAACGAATGTGAGGCGGTCACTTTGTTCGTTTACGACCAGCCCAATGGCGCCAAGTCGACCTTCAGCGCATTCGCTAAAAATTGGGATGCGTGCGTCGCCGTCGGCCTGCAAATCCAGACATACACGACCACGCGCTATCGCGATGGCAGTCGGCCCATCGAGCGATACCGGGGGTATCGGTGTGATATCGGTGCACGCGGCGAGGAGACAGATTGGAAAGAGTATTCGTTTCACACGTCCCTCAATAGAGCTTACGGATCAGCTGATGATATCGCGGACTTTCGGGATCGAGGTCAACGACACCAATCGAACCACAGGGCTCGTCGCGATTCAGGTCGCAACGACCACCAGACCGAGCCAGGTCGTCAAAAAGTGAGACGTATCCCCAACAACGGCCAGAACCTGGAGCGCAGTACGCTCCGCGGTCAACTTTCATCACATAGGGGGATGCGCCAATTTCAATCTCATCGACCACTGCGCGTGTCGCCGGATCAACGACTTGAATCACTCCGTCCTCAAAGCACGGAATGTAGAGCCGAATCTGCGATCCAACTTGAAGCCGAACCACATCCGACGGACTTCTTTCCAACGGAATGGTGGCGACGATGCGATGGGCGGTGCCCGTGCCTTTTTCAGGATCAGCGGCCGCGATGCTTATGATGTGCAACGCATCGGGATTACGCGTGGCAACGTAGAGTGTCTTGCCGTCGGGCTCGAACTCCATCGCACGCGCATCCACAGCCGAAGTCAGGTGATTAAGGGTAACTCGACCGCGATCGATGAGGGCTTCCACCCGTTGAGTTTCCGGCGCCAAATAGGGCTGAAAAATCGCAAGGTCACGCGATAGGCGACCGGCAGCATAAAAATCACGTGTGCCGGGTCGGCGTGTAATGTCGTTGGCACCGGCAAGGAACTCGGCGGAGCGCATGCTCGCGCTCGCAACGTCTTGTTGCGGCAATGAGATCGCAGTCAGTTGGGTTCCGCGCAAATGCGAGACACCCAAAACGTCGGAACGAGTGGTGTCAAAGATCAGTGGTTTCGCTGAAGGGTCGGTCAGGACGATTTCAAAGGTGTTTCCGTCATCACCAAAGACGGTGAGAAATCCGTCACGGCCAATGGCGCTGACGCCTGGAAGCCCGTTGATCGTCAGAGCAAATGTCGCCAGAAGCTCATCAATCGAGCGGCCCGTGGCGTCAATGTTGGTGGTGAAGCTACCCAGGGTAAGGGTCCAGACGCCATCGGCCTGCTGAACCGCACTACGACTCGTCTGAAGTGTGAGCACATCTAGCCCAAACGGGTCCGACGGCATCAACACACCGTCAGACGTGTTCGGAACCTTGTGGATACGACAGGTGTCCATCTCGGAGGTGAGTTCTTGCGTGTCCCCGGTCGATATGTCGCATCCAAGGGCGGAACCGTTCGGTGCCACGTCCAGTGCAAGCACTTGGTTCTCGTAGCGAACAGCCACATAGGCTTTCGAGGCGTCGTCGTTGAGCTTGATCTGACCGCCGAAGCTTGGAATGAACGGACCATTTCCGACAAGCATTTCTTGGGTCTCAAGGTCGAACACAGAGACCGTGCCGCCGACTTCCTCGTTGTACCGAGTATCGAAATTGCTATTCACTGCATAGAGGTAGCGCCCGTTTGGGTGCACCTCAAGACCGACGGGCCAGGCAAGCTGATCAGGGCGTGGAAGCGGATCCACGTAGGTATCCGCGCACGCTGCTGAGAAGCCCAGCGCCAGGAACACAAGCGTTCCTATCGATTTAACTCGTGACATACTCACCCTTTGACAAGCCAGCTTCGGGCCGCAACGGATTATCACTTGCACCGCCGCACCGCAAGCCCGCGCGGCCAACCGCTGCTTGCGAACTTCGCCAAATCCACTCTCATCGCGCATCGTATCGAAAACAAGCGAGGACCTCTTGGACGCTGCCACACTCAGATGCGTCTCGAGCGTCCGGCAACAGGTGGTGCATGCAAAAGCGTGTGGACGAGTCACACTCGGCCGTCTCTTCTTGTGCGAGACTCCGAGTCCAAACTTGCTCGACTGCACGTAACCTGACTTTTGCGGTCGTCTGGTAACGAGTGTCATCGGAGTCGGCGGTCAGGAAATACACGCGGTCTTCTTGAAAGTCGGAGAGCAAAACGGCCTGCCCCAGCGTCCAATCCATCTGCCACTTCCAATCGAAGTCTCGAAAAATCTCCGGTTCGAGATCGTCGTCGGTAAAGACTGATTCGAGCGCAAAACCATCATTTGTCTGAGCATGGGCGCGAAGAGCTGGAATTCCCCCCTGCAGGACTACCGGCTGCAAAGTCCGCTCAAACTTGAGTTTCCTGGAGCCTCGCGTTTCCACCCATCGGGCCGCGTAATTCACGGCAAGGGCGGCAGAGTGGTCGCCGCTTGATGCTTCGATCTGGAGGGGAATTTCCACGAGCAGGTCCTGATAGGCCAAATCATCCAAGTGAATGTCAAAGCCCGATGACGCAACCTCGACACGCTGGTCGCGGCCGGCGACACTGGCCCGGACTGCCGTCAGCTCCAGATTGGATCGGCCATGGATCACCCAACCTCGGTCGCTCAATACCTCAACAACGCTGGTCACGCCGAGCTTGAGTTCACGACCAATGATCCTCGCCTGCGTGTCGCCCTTACCCAGCTCGGCCTCGTTCATCCGAATCGAGTCTTCGACTGAATCTTCCACACACGCACCCAACATCACCAACATCAGACCCATCAATAAAACCTTCATACCGACCTCCGTTTTTGTCGTTTCGAAGGGGTTATCGGACGAAGGCGCTCGAATGTTGCGAATTGCTCGGGCATTTGGGGCGCAAAACAAGAGTTCGCTCAGGCGCTGTGCCGGAAAAATAAATTTCCCAAGAAAAAAAGAACGGCGAGTCACCCTAAGGTGGCTCGCCGTATCGGTCTTCCTAATAAGCCGGGTTTTGTACCGCAAGCGGTGATGATCATTCATCTAGGCTCTGCATTGCTGCAGAGCTCCAGCGGCAACCCGGAGCATGAAGGACGGGACGCCCTCGGACCGAAGTCCAGCTCCTGTTCGCCTTGCATCAGGTGGGGTTTACCATGCGAGCGTTGTCACCAAAGCCCCGGTGAGCTCTTACCTCACCTTTTCACCCTTACCGAACAAGTTCGGCGGTTCGTTTTCTGTGGCACTTTCCCTAGGGTTACCCCCGGTCGGCGTTACCGACCACCTTTCCCAACGATGCCCGGACTTTCCTCCCGTGAGCCGAAGCTCACCAGCGATCATCCCGGAAAACCGAATTTTTTAGGCCTCTGCCGCAGCGGTATCTACTTCGGGCTCACCGAAGTAGAGAATTCGCTGACAGCTTGGGCACGTCTGAAGCGTTTCGCCCCGCTGAACTTCGATATAAAGTTGTGCAGGAACAGCCATGAAGCAGCCTTCGCAATGCGCGTCACGTGCGGCGACAATCGCGAGGCCTGGACGGCGTCCGCGAATGAAGTCGTACTTGTAAAGGATTCGCTTCGACACGAATGCTCGTGCTTTGGCTTCGCCCTTATTCAAGCTATCGATTTCTTTTGCGAGGACGCTCAACTGGCCTTCGGCCTGATTTTCGTCGGCAGAAATCGAATCACGGAGTTGATTGATCTTCTCTTCTTTTTCAGAAATCGAGGCCTGAGTGGTCTCGATGACTTCGGCGAGGTGAAGCAGTTCTTCTTCGGTCTGTTCCACAGACTTTTTGAGAACTTCAATCTCACGCTCAACTGCAGAGAACTCCTTCGTGGAGCCAACGGCCTGCAATCGCTTTTTGCGTTTGTTGTGTTGTTCGAGAATTTCCTTGAGGTCGTCTTGCTTCTGCGTTTGAAGTCCGCGGATTTCGTCGAGCTCGGCCTTTTGGCCCTCAAGGTCGTCAACGAGCTTCTGTAGGAAGCCCTTGTTTTGTCCAAGTCGCTCAAGAATTTCTTTCTTTTTGCTGCCGTATTCATCGAGTTGCAAATCAATTTGCTGCAATTCACGGAGCTTCGCCAGTTGTTCCCTCATATCGGTCATACCTCTTGCCCACCAATAGCCAAGCGCTCAACGAGCGCGATCCAAAAACAAAAAAGGCGCTCTGGGTTACCAGGCGCCTGCTTCTTAATCATGTGTCGGAATGTCTGAAAATCCGTCGTGGTCATCTTTAGGGTGTGATTC
>JBFFMO010000427.1:0-4628 GCA_041554035.1 Allomicrovenator sp.
CATGAATTTGTACGATCCCGATCGTTCGCGAACACCGGTCAAGGTTGCGGAAAGTGGCGCACACACACCCGTCTCTTGGGAAGAAATCGATCGTATCGTGACCGGTCTGATCGATGAATCCAAGACAGGTGGTGGAGTCGCCCTGCTGACCAAGACCTTTACGGGCAGCGCTCGCAAGGGGCTCTTGGCCGACATGAAGTCCGCGTTGCCGGGCCTCAAACACTACACCTACGAGGCGATGAACTCCGAGGCCGTGCTTGTTGCAAGCGAAGTCTGCTACGGTTCACGTCATATTCCTCAGTACAAATTCGACAAAGCACAACAGATTGTCTCACTTGGAAGTGACTTCTTGGGCACCTGGCTTTCGCCAGTTGAGTTCACGAAGCAGTTCTCGAGCCGACGCAATCCTGACGGCGAAATGTCACGAATGGTGGCCTTTGAATCCACGTTGAGCTTGACCGGCATGAATGCCGACGAGCGCTTCATGGTGCGACCAAACGACCTCGTGTATGTCGGCCTCGCGCTGGCCCATACGGTCGTTGTCACCACCAAGACCGGCCCGTTCGCCAATTCCCCGCTCGCCGCATCGTTGGCCCCATTTACGCCAGCAGCTGTGGCTTCGGCACTCGGCCTCGACGCCGCCAAGCTCACCAAGATTGGCGAAGACTTGGCCAAGCATCCTGGTGCGAGCCTCGTGGTCGCTGGCGGACTCGCAAGCGCAACCGAAACAGGTCTTGCGCTTGAGATCGTCGTCAACATTCTGAATGCCTCGCTTGGAAACGAAGGCGTGAGCGTAGACCGCTCGCGTGTGTCGAATCAGGAAGCGGGTGGACTGGCTGAATTGACTGCTTTGATTAAAGACATCAAGGCCGGCAAGGTCGACGTGCTCATCATTGACCGCGCCAACCCGATCTACTCGGCTCCGCCCAGCCTTGGGTTCGAAGAAGCCATCAAGTCCGTCAAATTTGTGCTCAGCACCACAGACCGCGTCGACGAAACGTCGATTCACGCGGACTACCTGGCTCCGGCTGGCCACGCGCTCGAACAATGGGGAGATTCAAACCCCGTCGACGGCGTGTTCGCAATTCAACAGCCAGGCATCACTCCTCTTCACAGCACTCGTGGCTTCGAAGAAAGTCTGATGACGTGGTTCGGAAATGCGGCAGGGACTCAGTTCGCTGGTTACCTTGCACCTCAAGCCCCAACGCCTGGCAACCACGGCACCGGAGTCCCCTTGGATCCCGGCCCCTGGTATCGCTATTTGCGCGCCCACTGGGAAAAGACGGTCCACCCGAAAGCGGACGGCCTCACAAGCTTCGAAGAGTTTTGGACCGACACGTTGCGAAAAGGTGTTTTTGTCCAAGCGAAAGCAAGACTTGCACAGCCCCGTTTCAATGGACCAAGCGCCATCGCTTCGATTCCAAAATCGCTCGCTGTCGCTCCAAAGAGCGAGACCGGCGGGTTGGAAACCAAAGAGCTACAATTCTTCGCAAGCGCGACTCTCTTTGACGGCGAAAACGCCAATAACGGTCACCTTCAAGAGACTCCCGACGTAATCACTAAACACGTCTGGGGCTCCTACGCGATGGTTGGACCCAAGTCGTTCAAAGCACTCAACCTGACTCAAGGGCAATACCTTCAGGTCAAGGTGGGCAGCGTCGAGAGGACTTTCCCGATCATCATGCAGCCCGGACATCACGAAGATGTGATTTCCATTCCGCTTGGATATGGACGAACGCATGTCGGAATTGTTGGCGACGAAGTAGGCAGCAACGGCTTCTTGTTCTCGGGTGTCTCGGCCGATGGCCGTCACGTACTCGGTGGTGTCAAAGCCGAACTCAAAGCGCTGCGTGAAAGCGAAAAAATCGCGATCGTCCAAGGCTCACAGGTCCTTGACCTGGCCCGACGCCCGATTCTTTCGACCACAACGCTCGACGAGTACAAAGCCGACCAGGCGTCCGGCATTCATGCGCATCCCGACCTCGCAGACATGTGGGCCGCCCACAAGTACACGGTCAAATGGGGCATGGCGATCGACCTGTCCAAGTGCACGGGCTGCTCAGCTTGCGTGACGGCATGTCAGGAAGAAAACAACATTCCTGTCGTTGGACGTCACGGCATCCTTGAAGGCCGTGAGATGCACTGGATGCGAATCGACCGCTACTACCTCCTCCCCGAGGAAGCAGCCCATTCGCAGGAAAACCCCATCCACGATCCGATGCTCAACGCCGAACCCGTCGTTGCGTTCTCGGAATACATGGAAAACCCACGCATCGTCTTCCAGCCGATGTTGTGTCAGCACTGTGAAAACGCACCCTGCGAAACGGTTTGTCCCGTCTCGGCAACGATGCACAGCGCCGACGGTCTCAACCAGATGGTCTACAACCGCTGTGTGGGTACCCGGTACTGCTCGAATAACTGCCCATTCAAAGTTCGTCGATACAACTGGTTTAATTACAGCGTTGATCGAAGCGATGCGCTCGTAGCCCGTCTATACCCTGAGCTCAAAGAGCACTCTCGCCTTAACGTTTCGGAACCCTTGCCCATGGGATTCAATCCCGAGGTCACGGTCCGTTCACGCGGCGTCATGGAGAAGTGCACGTTCTGTGTTCAGCGTATTCGGCGCGCCAATTGGCAGATTCGCGAAGAAGGACGCAGCACGTTCCGAGACGGCGACGTCGTCCCGGCATGTCAGCAGTCCTGTCCTGCAGATGCCATCGAGTTTGGTAACTTGATGGACGAAAACAGCCGAGTGGCCAAACTGCACGCGAAATCGCGCGCACTGACCCCACTGGGTGAAATCAACGTCCAATCGTCAATCGCGTACCTGACAGGTGTCTGGAACACGACGATTACGAACTGGAATACGGGTCACCACGGTGGCCACGAAGCAGTTGGTCACGGCGAATCGAACGAAACACACGGCGAAGGCGCTCACTGAGCGGCTTTTAGACTGATGTCACGTAGTTAGAGACGATCATGAGTGCATCGATACAAAATAGTGAACTGGTTGGGCTACCCGAAATGCATAGGGGAGCCGGCCCCCTTGGTGGTACGGAGGCTCTTCGCGAGCCTCTCGTCACCGGGAACAAATCGTATGCCGACGTCTCTCATGACGTCTCAAGGCATACCGAGATTTTCCCCACCAAGCTTTGGGTGATGGCTTTCTTGATTTCGGCTGCCATTGCAGGCGTTTTCGTCACAAGCCTGGGTGTGATGGTCGCGACCGGCATCGGTACGACCGGCATCTCTCACCCTGTGGGTTGGGGCGTTTTCATCATCAACTTCGTGTTCTGGATTGGCATCGGCCACGCCGGAACCCTGATTTCGGCCATTCTATTCCTGTTCAGACAGAACTGGCGTACCGCGATCAACCGTTCTGCCGAGGCGATGACGATCTTCGCGGTGCTTACCGCCCTGATCTTTCCGCTGATGCATACCGGACGGCCCTATTTCGCCGCATACTGGCTTCTTCCGCTGCCTAATGGCCGTGGACCGCTCTGGGTGAACTTCAACTCACCGTTGCTCTGGGACGTTTTTGCGGTTTCGACCTACGGAACGATTTCGGCCATCTTCTGGTACGTCGGTCTGGTGCCTGACCTCGCAACCCTGCGGGACCGAGCTCTTCATCCGATTCGCCGCACCATCTACGGCATCCTGAGCCTGGGTTGGACCGGCGGAAATCGCAGCTGGCGTCATTACGAGTCGGCCTACCTGATGCTCGCGGGTCTCGCGACCCCCCTCGTGCTTTCCGTGCACACCATCGTGTCCTTCGACTTCGCCGTTTCGGTGATTCCCGGATGGCACACAACGATCTTCCCGCCCTACTTCGTGGCCGGCGCCATCTTCTCCGGATTCGGAATGGTGCTCACGCTGACGATCATCATGCGCAAGGTGTTTAATCTCAAAGATTACATCACCATCAACCACCTTGAATCGATGGCCAAAGTGGTCTTGACGACCTCCATGGTCGTGGGTGTCGCGTACGTGACCGAATTCGTGCTGGCCTACTACTCGGGCGTTGAAGGCGAGCGCTTTCATTTCGCAAACCGTTTGTTTGGTCCGCTGGGTTGGTCGGGATGGATTCTTTACATCTGTAATATGGTCATCCCTCAGGTCCTTTGGTTCAAGCGTGTCCGACGTAATGTCTGGGCTCTCTTTATCATCTCGCTCTTTGTGAACCTTGGCATGTGGTTCGAACGCTACGTCATTGTTGTGACGTCGCTGCATCGCGACTTCCTGCCAAGCTCTTGGGGCACGTACAGCTTCAAAGTCATGGACTGGTGTCTGACGATCGGTTCGTTCGGATGGTTCATGACCATGTTCCTCCTCTTTGCCCGCGTGCTTCCGACAATTTGTATGTTCGAAGTCAAAGCGGTCATGGATCCAGACAGTGCAACCGGCATTGATACGAAAGGAGGTCATTGATGAGTAACGACGTCAAAGACCAGGACGCTACAGCTGAGGAATCAGCCGTTGTAGAGAGTGCCGAGACGACCGAAGAATCGAACGAGACCCCAGAGGTTTCGGCGAACACGGAAGAAGTCTCGGAGCCCAAAGAAGACCATTCGGAACCGAATGTCGACGCATCTGCGGAAGACAGCTCGGACGCACCCGAAGCGGTCGTC
>JBFFMO010000428.1:0-4628 GCA_041554035.1 Allomicrovenator sp.
CGCCTGACCTTCGCTGTCTGTGCGCACGACCGAGATTCCGGTCTCGGCACCCGCGGCGATCGCATCATCGCGGTACGCGACATACAACGCGCCGCCCGACACAAAAGGATTCGCGTCGATGGCCCAACGTCCACCCGGGGGACACGCGAATTCGCCTTGAGAAATAAAGGGCCCACGCGCGCCACTGGCTGTCGCGCGACCAATGCACTTCTGCCCCGACCCCTTCCGACTCGCCGTGTAATACATGAAGTACCTGTCGCCGAATCTGGCGATGCCGGGGGCCCAAATCGCACCGCCCGGCTCCGCCCAAGCGCCAGGCCCGCCTGGCAATGCGTCACCCTTGGCACAGTCCGAAATGCGCACCGAACTCCCCGAACCGTGTTCCAAAAACGGCACGTAGAGCTTGCCCACACCGCCACAACGTTTGCCCTGCCCTGCCCCCACGGTTGTCCCGTACGTGAGGTATTTCCCGTCTTCGGCCAGCACCGAATCTGGGTCGGCGAGCGGAAACTCTGATGAACGTTCGGGGTCCTCAAGGGGGCGATCGGCGTCCGGAATGCCAGAGTCATCGGCTCCAACATCGTCGCCGGCATCGGTCGCCACATCCGGCGGGACGTCTTCCAATCCCGCGGCATCCGGCGTCGTTCCAACGTCCATTCCAGAGTCCGGGTTGGCGGATGACCCATCGTCCGACGCAACCGTGACCGAATCATCACCACATCCTGAGAGCACAACGATCGTCAAAAGTATCGTGGGTAGAAGTTTCGAGAACTGAATCAAAATGGGTCCTTAGTACGAGCAATTCTCTTTAGAACAGCAACAAGGGTGCCACGGGCAGGAAACGCATGCATGAAGGCAGCATCTGGCAGCCAGTAGAGCCGAAACCCATCTAACACAAGGAGGCAGGGGCCTGGCTCCACCTCGGCAAATCGAGGTCTATTGACCCTTTTCTGAGGTCATTGCTCCCCAGAAGCCATCTGAGTCCCGCTCTTCTATTTCAAATCTTCAAGAGGCTTCGCGCTGAAAGTGTGAGGACCAAGTTGGCTCAGCAACTGGGCCTTAGTGTGTCTAATGCCGACGCTTGGACGACAACAATTCGCCTACCGTCAAAAAGCGTCGGGAAGATTGAGTTTAGGTTTACGATCCAAAAAAATTTGCCAACCTTGGTGGCCGGTCTTGAACCTGAATTTGACGGTTTGGTCATACAAACGAACTATAAAAACGCCTCAAAGAAAGACGTCGCTGCTATCTTGAATTGGCTGAAAAACGGTTTGACTCGAGGTCTTGCGGCAGGGCCCACCCTTGGGTAGCCTGCAGGTGAACGACGTTCGCCAAATCGCGCCAGAGCCATGATTGATTTAACAAAAGACCGCGCCAAACTTAAAGAACTGTATAAACCGCCGACAACGGAATTTGTTTTGGTGGACGTGCCAAACTTGCCGTTTGCCATCATCGACGGCCAAGGCTCGCCGGATAACGGAGCGGCCGCCAAAGCCATCGAGTCGCTCTTGGCGGCCATTGCCCCAATCCGAAAGCAAGCCAAAGCCAAAATGGGCCGCTCTTTTGTGGAGCCGCCAGTCGAAATGCTCTATTGGGCCGACGATATGGCCGACCTTGCGGCCGGCAAAAAGGACCGATGGAAATGGCGCGTCATGATTTCGTTGCCAGCTTGGATCGATGAACTCGCGTTCGATGCGGCGAAGCCATCAGGTTCGCCTGCGCGTATGGATTGTTTTGAGGAGGGGTTATGCGTTCAAATCATGCACAAAGGTAGCCTTGAAGAGGTTCCTGTACTGCTTGAGCGCCTTTACACCGAGTTCCTGCCGCAGCAGAATCTCGTGCCTGCAGGGGCCTACCACGAAATCTATCTGAATGATTGGAGCAAGGCCGCGCCAAAGGAAAAGAGATTAATATTACGACAGCCTGTGAGCCGAAGTTGAGTCCTTCAAAAATGACCTGGATGTCATTGCCGCGCTGGGCTGAAACGATCATTCCACAAAGGGGTCGCTGAATTTTGGATTGTTCACGAGCTCCCGGTCCGTTAGCGTTTTTAGAAACGCCAACAGGGCTTCCCGTTCCTGCGGGGTCATGCCATAGCCGCCGACCGGGAGAGGTCTCGAGATATTCGCCGCGTTTTGCACGCCTTTGGAGTAGTGGTTGATGACGTCTTCCAACGTGGCGAAACGTCCGTCGTGCATGTAGGGAGCCGTGAGCTCGACATTTCGCAACGATGGGACTTTGAAAGTCCCCTGATGTGCCGGAAGTCCTGTGATGGCGCCATAACCTTGGTTGGTGACCGTGGCGTCGAGGCCGTTCGAGGTTGCGACAGCCGGCACCATGGCTTCGCCCTGATGGCAGACAAAACATCCAAAACCACCGCGTGGGGGAGGCGACGAAAGAGCATTTTGCCCAACTTAAGGGGGAATATTTAACCCAAAACAAGAACTGAGGTTCTTGGTGTGCGGAGGTGCGCACCAACACCTTTAGGGCGGCATCCTAGGGGTATACACGATGTTTTTTTTTAGCTTTTTTACCGGGCTCTAGATGTCGGACACCAAATCACTCAAAAAGTCGTTAACCCTCTTTGACGTCTACGTCATCAGTACTGGCGCAATGTTCAGTTCGGGGTTCTTTCTCCTCCCAGGCATCGCAGCCGCACAGACCGGGCCTTCCGTTGTGCTGGCCTATTTCGTTGCGGGACTTCTAATTTTGCCCGCCATGCTGAGCATGGCTGAACTCACCACGGCGATGCCAAAGGCCGGCGGCTCATACTATTTCATAGAACGTGCGATGGGCCCGCTGATGGGAACCATTGGGGGCCTTGGCACGTGGTTGTCTTTATCGTTCAAGACGGCGTTTGCGCTCATCGGAATGGGTGCCTATTTGGCGATCTACATCGAGCTACCGCTCAAACCGCTCGCCATCGGACTGACTGTGGCGTTCATGGCCATGAATATCATCGGCGCCAAGGAATCAAGCGGTCTCCAACGCTTTCTGGTGTCCATCTTGCTGGCTGTGCTGGCCTATTTCATCGCGCAGGGATTATTCTTTATCGCTCAAAATAAAGGCGGAACCGCGATCCTGTCGGAGTTCACCCCCTTCTTCACCAACGGCGTGGAAGGTTTCATCGGTACGGTTGGACTGGTTTTTGTCTCGTACGCAGGCCTGACCAAGGTGGCCAGCGGCGCCGAGGAGGTCATCAACCCAGACCGAGACATTCCCTTAGGAATGTTGCTCTCGATCATCACCGCGACGTTTGTCTATTGCGTCGGCGTTTTTGTGATGGTTTCGGTCCTGGATGCCGAGGAATTCCGCAATGATATGACCCCGGTTGCCACCGCGGCCGAAGCTTTCTTTTCGTGGCTTCCGGCAGGAATCGGAGTGGGATTGGCGGTCGTCGCCGCCATCGCCGCATTTGCCTCGACTGGAAATGCCGGAATCATGGCCGCGTCGCGCTATCCGATGGCGATGGGGCGAGACCGCCTGATGCCCGAGGCATTCACCAAGATTGGGCGATTTTCGACGCCCACCAACGGGATCCTCGCGACAGGCGTTTTGATGATCGCCACGATCGTCCTCTTGGACGTCGCGACCGTCGCAAAACTGGGGAGTGCCTTCCAACTCATCATTTTTGGGCTTATCAACCTGTGCGTGATCGTCATGCGCGAGAGCAAGCTCGAGTATTACCACCCCGGCTACCGTTCACCCTTCTACCCCTGGGTGCAAATTGCTGGACTCATCATCCCCGTCTGGCTGATCGCCGAGATGGGTTGGATGCCTTCGCTCTTGAGCACCGTTGTCGTCGTGCTTTGCATCGTCTGGTACTACGTTTACGGACGCTCTCGCACCGAACGCTACGGCGCCGTCCACCACGTCTTTGAGCGCCTGGGACGCGTTCGCGACGTCTCCGTCGATCGGGAACTGCGAACCATCATTGGTGAGAAGGGACTTCGGGAAGAGGACGACTACGAAGAAGTCATTGCGACGAGCAAGGTGCTTGAGTACGCCATACCCACGACGTTTGAGGACATCGTCGCCGACGTTTGCCGTACGATCTCCGAATCCGAAAATGTGAACCCGGACGAACTCATCGCCGGCTTTTTAGCGGAGTCGAGCGCCGGTCTGATGCCCTTGGACCACGGGGTCGCTGCACCCAATATGCGGCACCACGATTTGGCGGCCCCAATGATGGTGTTGGTGCGAGTGCAACTCGGCGTGCATGTCGATCTAAGCAAATCCTACGGGCGCCTCGAACTCGACCAGCCCGTGAAGGCTTTCATCTTTTTGGTCAGCCCGGAACACCAACTGGGGATGCATATGCGAAGCATCGCCCAGGTCGCCACAACGGTGGATACGCCCGAGTTCCTGGAGCGTTGGATGGCCTGCAAAACCGACGATGAACTCAGACAGATCCTCCTGCGAGACGAGCGCTTTTTGCAGCTCGATGTCAAAGCCGAAGGCCCGACAGCAGAGCTCATTTCGGCCGGCTTTGCGGAGCTCGGCTTCCCTTCGGGGTCCCTCTTGGCTCTGGTACATCGGGGCGACGAAGCCTTTGTTCCCTCCAATGAGTTTTCGGTCCAGAACAACGATCGTTTAACCATCATCGGCAATCCCGATGCGATCGAGAC
>JBFFMO010000429.1:0-4625 GCA_041554035.1 Allomicrovenator sp.
ATTTTGATGTCGGACACCAACAGGTCGACGTCACCAGCTTGTAGCGCTTCAAGCCCCTGCTCCCCGCTATTTGCCGTGATAACGTTGATGTCGTCACGATCAGGAAACAAGTTCTTCTCAAGGGCCCAGAGCAGGTGCTCCTCTTCGTCGACGATCAAGATGTTGTACATGGTACGCCGAAGCACAGGGAATATGACAAGAGTGGACTATATATACTCTCTTGGAATATCAGGGCAAGGCGCGCACACCGGCTGGGAGTGCCAATGCGATATACTTTGACCTTCGATGACTTCGAACTAGTGTGGAGACACCTCCGAGTCCGTATCATGGCCCCTATCCTTTTCATCCTCGCTTTGTTTGTCGTGTCTTGCGCTAATCCTGAACGCACGCAAGAAGATGCGCTTGTTGGGCACCCCACCTCGGACGTGCCGCGATCGCCGTCTTCGAATTCGGGTGCGCTCTGGTATCGACTCGAAGTCAACGACACACACCTCGAAGTCAACGTGCGACTTTATCATCCTCCGGACACGACGCGGTTTTTCTTGCCGACGTCATGGGGTGGTCGAAATGACTTTGCTTCGCGGATAAGCATCGCCGGGGCGCGAGGCCCTGACGGCGTACGTTTCATGACGATCGATCGAAACGAAGGACGCGTGGAGGTTGAATCCGAGGGTCTTTCTTGGGTTGAGCTGCACTATCGTGTCGACCTTCGGGCACCGACTTCTGCCCTCCAGGTCTCGTTGCAAGACGGGATCTTGAATGCGTACGGCCCCGCCTTTCTGGTCTTGCCCGCGCAACAGATCCTCGACCGAAGTCGTGATATCCACGTCGAAGTCCACACCCCCGCTGACTGGCAGGCCATCTCGACTTGGCCCCAAAGTGAAGACAAGATCACGGAGTCGAACCCAGGCCGGCGTGTACGCACCTTTGTTGCGACCGACGGTCAAGGTTTGCGCGATGCGTTTTTGGCCTCTGGCGCCACTCTGCAAACTCTCCAGATCTCTCCGACCATCGGTATGGGATTTGGGCCCGATCTGCTGGGCAACCATAAAGAGCTCGCCGATTCGATTCGGCGTGCCGTTGAGTCGTACCGCAAGACCTACGGAGATTTAGGGCACGTCGAAGTCCTTGTCCGCACTTCGGCTGAAGCCGAAAAAGGCAGCATCGGAGGTTTGGGGCGACGGGGCGGGTTTGTCCTGGAACTGCCAAAAACACCAGCGACGGATTCGGCAACGGAACTGTTGATCTGGCACGAAGCGCTTCACCTTTGGAATGGCCATCGTGTGGTTCCCCGCCCCGATGACGAGAACCGAACGCGTTGGTTTAAAGAAGGGATCACGCATTATCTGGCGCTCGTAAACGCATGCCGATCGAGGGCGATCGACGAGCGTTTCGTTTTTGAGGAATTGGCTCGGGTGGCCGATGCGTATGAGAGGAATCCGGCTCGCCAAGAGGGGCAAGGCAATGACTCCGATCTGGCACGACTGCCCTATGACCTCGGCGTGTTACTGGGCATCGCGTTTGACGTCGCAACACCAAATCAAAACGGAAATGTCTCGCTTTGGCTTGAGCAGTTACTAGCCACGTCAAAGGTCGGAGACTTCTACAATGAACGTGACCTCATGGACGCCTTGAACGGGGTGACAAAGAGTCCCGCTGTTCGCGGCATCTGGTCACAAAATGTCGCACAGCGGCATGTCGTCGACTCAAGGCGAGTGCTGGAGTCGGCCGGCCTACACTTTTTACGCGGAAGCGATGCGACACCGAGGATCGTCGCCATTGATGGCGAAACGGCGTACAAATCGATCTTTGGCGAATGTGGAGTTCGAAATGCTGAGTGATATCGAAGACAATTATCCCGAATTCCCCTTTGAACAAGCGGGTTTTCGCTGGAACGCGTTCGATACGATGCCTCAAGACACGCTCAGGTCGGCACGAGAAATCATCTACGCGTCTGGTGAGGTCATTGGGGCGTTGGACCCCTCGAGCCTCTCCGACGTCGACCTGTGGGCCTACGCTGTGCGTGTGCGGGACGACATGGAAGCGTTTGCCACGGCGACCACCCTGCTGGTGGAGTCCCCGTCGTTTGCTGAGAGCGAGTTCTTGGATGCCGAAGCCGTCCTCGCCCAGTGCGTATTTGTGTTTTTTGACGCCGGATCTAGCGACGAAGCCAGACTCTTTTCAGCGCGATTCGAGAAAGCCTACCCGGCAAGTTCCGAGCTCAAACGCGTGCAAGGTTGGTCGATTCTGCGCGAAGAGCCAAATGCGGCCTTCGATTCACTCATGAGTTGGGCCGGCGAGGATGCGGAGTGCATCTTCGAGGCAGCCGAGGACTTCGCGAGAGCTGGATTCCCAGATCAGGCGACCCAATGCATAGAAAAGTCGTTGGAATTTGCTGGCAGCACTCACCCGGTCCGACTGGACTGCGAGTTGCTTCGCGAATCGCTATTGAATCACGAAGGATGAATTGATCTCAGTTTCGACGCCATCCCAGGCTGCAAACTTCCACCGGTCCATATGCGAAGTCATGCACGTGTCGAATTCGGTGAGTCGGATTTCGGCGGGGTCCAGCTTATAAGACGAGACCTTGCCGATCGGCTGCACGGTAATTGCGATTATGATCTTCTTGGCAGCAAAAGTCGCACCGCGCCTCATATGGCGTTCACGACAGACTGAGATGCTCTGTCGGATGCTCTTGAATCCCTTCCGAGCCTCTTCTTTGCTCAAGGTTTTCGGCCGAACCGCTGCAGCAGTCAGCTGATCCTCGGGGCGTTTGATCTCTCCGCTATCGTCGCGACGAAGGGTTGGAGAGTATTTTAGAAGCGCTTCGCGGCCTGTGAGGGCCGGCTCTTTGACGGCAACGGCTTTGACCTCTTCGGGTTTCTTTATCGCAGCGCTTGATCCCGTTTCTTTTTTGGCAGCACTCACGGTCTTAACCGCGGCAGTCTTCACGGCAACCTTGGGTTCTTCTGCTGGCTTCTCGGCTACCACCGGCTCCGGTGCGAGGTCCTCCGCGCGTTCATCGGGCCCGATAATTTCTTCGCCAAGCTCCATCGAAAATGCGTTGAGTTTGTCCTTCGAATAGGACTTCTCGACCGGTGCGCGGTAGGAATTTCCTTTCGTAAGGTTTTCAAGCGGAGCTGGCGTCGGGGCTGGACGGGTCAGGGCAAAAGTCACCATCGCGCCTGCCAAACACACCGCAAATAAAATCACGCTGATAACCACTCGCTTCTGTTTTCGGTTCTGCCCCTGCATCTCGTCGATACGGATGAGCAGACTCGCCGACACATCCTGACTCGCCGATCGCGATGTCTGCATCGACGATTCAAGCTTGGGAGCGTCGGGGAAAAACGGAATCAGACCTGAGTCGCTCGGGCCATCGTCCACGTCCGAAATCGCATCAAATACGTTCGAGGTGCTTGAGGTGATCGGCTGTGGATTGAAAGACGGAAGCGTTGGCTTCGCTGGCTCGCTCACGAGCCCCGGCGAGAACGTAAGTTCGGCGTTCGCCGTGTCGGGTTTTTTCTCGGCGATCGAAGGTAATGCTGGCTCAGGCTTAAGAACCTCTGCCTTGGGTGTTTCCACCTTGGCTTTGGCTTCTGGGAGAGCCAGTTTGGGCAGCGCCGTCGATGCTTTGGGTACATCGTTTCGGAGCTTTTCTCGCAGCCGTTCCAGACGATCTTCTCGGGGTTCGGCGGGTTCAACCGTCGCGGTTGGCTCAGGTGTTAGGGCCTTCGCTCGGCTCTCGGGCGTGCGTTGCACTGCCGGGGCGACACCAGCCTGACGACCTTTGGGCGCGTCTGTGACCTTGATCGCTTCCAAGGCTCCCGTGAACCCGATGGTCTTGGCCCGCGGACGAATGGCCTGGCCTTTGGCCAAAGCACTTTCGAAAATATCGACTTCCCGAACAGGCTTCCATTCGACGATGGACTCATGCCAGACGTAGGACTCGTCACCGAGCTCCCCGGTTTCGTAACGACCTTTGAGCACGTCCAAATCCATGGGGGCGCTGGACTGGCCGTTTACGGAATAATACCAGTTTGTCTGGGGTATTCGCGGAGATGCACCGGGCGCTTTGGGCGGCCCAGGACGCGTAGACGCAACCGGATCCTGCGCAGCAGGAATCGGTGCCTCCGGGTCGCGTACAGTGATGATGTTGCCGCAACTCTTGCAGCGAACCTTCAGAACCTTTCCTCGTACCTTTTCTTCGGCGATGGAGTACTTGGTATTGCACTGTTCGCAATAAAACTTCATTGCGGGGGAGCCCTGAACCATCTGTCGATGCGCCTCAAAAGGGAAGAAGTAGTGTACCTGTGAATCACTGGCCACGTCAAAGGATGAGTAAGAATCCGATGATGCAAGGGCCGCTAATCAGAAGTACCAGAGACGTGTATCCCATAATCTCACGTGCCTGCAGACCCATGATGCCAAGTAATGGCAGAGCCCAAAAAGGCTGTAACATATTGGTCCACGCGTCTCCATACGCAAGTGCCATCACGACTTTTGCGGGGGCGACTCCCATGGCTTCAACACCCTGCATCATGACCGGCCCCTGCACCGCCCACTGACCACCGCCACTGGGAACAAAAAAGTTCACAATTCCGGCGGAAAAGAACGTCAGAACC
>JBFFMO010000430.1:0-4624 GCA_041554035.1 Allomicrovenator sp.
ATCCTACGTTTGAACTACGCCGCGGAACTCGCCGAGCACCTACATAATGTCCACGGCCGCGAGTTCCTCAAACGGTCGGTTGGCAGGTTGACAGGCGAACACGAAGCCACGAGCACGAAAGAGATACTCGCCAAATGGGCCGAACCTGAAATGGACTTATCAAACATCGAAATAGTTTTCGTTCTCAACGATGTGGCGTTCATCAGCGATAGTTCTGCGAGTCATGGCATCTACTTCACGCATTCTCTTGATTAGATTACGCCATTGACCTCTCTTCACTACTGGTTTGTGACTTCACAAAAATAAACGCCTGATATTCTGACCCCAATGCGAGCCCTACTGATACACGCGCCATTTTGCACCAAAAGCGGATATGTTTTTGAGTACAAACGCTTTTAGGCTTTAGCCTTTGGAACAGTTGAATCTGAACCTGTTTTTTAAAAGAGCAATATTTGAAGTGATTCAAATTTCCGAAAAGGTTTTCCGGGGCTGGAATCGAACCGATGCTCCAACCGAATGTGAACTCTATTGGAATGGCGATTTTGGGTAAAAAGAGTTCCGGGGTCAGATAACACTTACGAAATATAGGGGTCGGTTTTATTTTTAGGGGCTCTGCACGGCGTCCATAAGCCCATCGGCATGAGCAAAGTGCGGGATGTCACCAAGCTGGGAACTTGACCCCGAGCCATATTCGCGCGAACTTAACGGTCCAAAAGAAACACGGATGTTTCACGGGGACGGATATGTTTAGAACCAAGTCACGAAGCGACTTGCTGCGTAGGAAGCGCAAGCGAAGCTCGCTTATCCCAATACTCTTTACACTCGGCGCAGTTGCGACGGCCTCGTACGGCTACGCGACCCTGAAAACCGAGGCAGGGCCCGCTCTGTCGGCAGCGCGCCTTGTGGAGCCGATGCCTGCGGTGGCCGAAGAACCTGTTCAGGCCGACCCGCTTGCGGTTGAAACGGTCGTTGAAGAAGAAGTCGTCGAGCCGTCCATTCCCAACACCTGGAACGAAGGCAACCTGGCGAGCCTCAAAGGTGAGCTTGCTCCCAACGAGTCGGTCTTCCTCGCGCTGCAGAACAAGTCGGTTCCACAGGCGTCGATTCACGCTGTGGTCACCGCTGTAGGTGAGCATTTCGACTTCCGAAAAGCTCGACCAGGCGACCAATGGAGCGCAACGGTCGACCCTGCGGGTTCGGTCCTAGAATTCCGATATGAAGCAGGTCCGGAAGACGTTTACGTTGCAACACGTAGCAACGACGGCACCTACACCTCAAAAAAAGCAATCGTCGCCGTTGAGACCAAACGCGAGACGTTAAACGGCTCTATCCAAAGCAGCCTCTGGGGTGCCTTTGATAGCGCAGGCGCCAGCCCAAACCTGGCTCAAACCTTTATCGATACCTTTGTTTACACCATCGATTTTAATGAAGACACGCATGAAAACGACAAGTTTTCTGCCGTGTATGAAGCGGTCTATCTCGACGGCGAGAAGATTCGGGACGGCAAGCTGCTCGCGGCGAAATACCAGGGGGAAACGGGCACGTTCTACGCATTTGCGGACGAAAAGACCGGCTCATTTTATGATGCCGACGGTGACAGCCTGAAACGTCAGTTCCTAAAAAGCCCTTTGCCTGTGACCCGAGTCACATCCAAGTATGGGCGACGTTTTCATCCCGTGTTGGGAAAAATGAAGATGCACGCCGGGATCGACTATGGTGCCCCCGTTGGAACCACTGTATTTGCGGCAGCAGACGGCGTGGTCATCTACGCTGGCGCCAAAGGCGCGAACGGCAACCTGGTCTCTATCCGGCATTCTGGCGGCTACGTGACGCATTACGCGCATCTTTCGAAAATCCAACCAGGCATTCGGAGCGGTAAACGAGTCAACCAACGCGATGTCATCGCTAAGTCAGGCAATACGGGGCGTTCGACGGGTCCTCATCTTCATTATGGGATGACGTTGAACGGAGCCCATATCAATCCTCTGAAGGTTGATTTCACCCGCGGTGAGCCTTTGAGTGGTCGTGCGCGCGACAATTTCAAAGTGCGGGTCGCGGAATTGAAGAAAATGCTCAACTAGCATCCAACTTGGATATATCAAATATCCAAAGACATCCAAACGCATCCAACTTGGATAAATATTTGGATATGTTGGAAATATCCAAGTTGCGCATTTCGGGCCTCCATCTGGCCAAAATCCAACAAAGCCATACAAATCAAACACATCGGTCAATCGGCATAGGTTGGCACGCTAAGTGTATATAGTTATATCGACTGAAAAAGGATGACTATGAACACGCAAATCAGAGAAACCCCCGACTACTCACACGACGCCGCACTCGTCCAACGGACGCTGAACGGCGATTTGGACGCTTTCGACACGATCGTGCGAGAGCATCGTGAGCCGGTATTCCGCGTGGCTATGCGCTTTGTCAAAAATGAGACCGAAGCCGAAGACGTCGTTCAAGACACGTTCATGAACGCATTTCGAAAGCTCGACTCATTCAAGGGCGATGCCGCTCTTGGCAGCTGGCTCTACCGTATCGGCGTCAACACGTCGTTGATGCGTCTTCGTAAGAAGAAGCGCCGCAGCGAGGTCTCGATGGAGTCGATGACGACCGCAGGAGAACGCCCTACTTCACATTTTGAAGACACACGCGCTCCTCGCCCGATGCGAGCCGACGAAGTCGCTCAGAATAACGAATTGCGCGCCAAGATCATGGAAGCCATCGACGAGCTTGAGCCCAAATACCAAACGGTATTTATGGCCAAGGAGTTTGAAGGCATGAGTCTGGAAGAAATCGGCGAAACGATGGATCTGTCGATCCCGGCGGTCAAAAGCCGCCTTCACCGAGCACGCCTTCATATGCGCGCTACCCTTGAACGCTACGTCGAAGCGGTCTGAGCCGCTTCAGGCGAGTTTTTCTTCCATAAGTTCTTCGGAAATCCTGAGGAAATCTCGCTCGGTGATCAGACCGACGATCTTGCCGGCCCGAACCACGGGCAGGCAGGAGACCTTTCGTTCCCGCATCATACGCACAGCCTCGATGGTCGGAGTCTCGGGAGACACGGTGACCAATTCGCGAACCATGATATCCGAAACAGGAGCGTCCATAGACCCCTCGTTTCGGTTCATGAAGCGCACCACAGTCAGGTAGGTAAGCAGACCGACGAGGTTCTCGTCCGTGTCTTCTACGGGGATATGGCGAACCTGATGCCAGTCCATTACGGACACGACGAGCTCAATCGGCTCGCTTTCCAAGACCGTGACAAGGTCGGTCGTCATGAACTGTTCGACCCGACCAAAATTATCCCTCCAAGACGCGCCTTCACCGGGTTCGACCAATGGCCACGTGTGAACGGGCTCGCCGATTTGTTGTCGGGTGATTGTCGCCGCAGTAAGCGCCGAGAGCCTCTCAGGCACCGAGCGCTTGCCCTTCATGCCCTGAAACGAATCGATCATCCACATCGCGCCCGTGCGGCCCGTGCTGACTCTTTCTTCGATGATATCCAGATAGCGGTCGACGTCTGCGGAATCGACCCCACGCTCAATCAGCCCAAGGCGTGCTGCGGGCAAGAGCCGATGCCGAATCAGCTCACCCGCCGGGGCAACCATGCCGTCTGTCCACTTGATCTGTGCCGACAACCCCTGGCGTGCAACCGCCAGAAAATTTGATTTGGCATCATCAAAATCCATGTTTTGTCGGATGTCGGGATGTTCATTCGACACCGAGGTCATCAAACCAAACCAAAACGCGGCGTTGGCGACTTCGTCCACTGTGGTGGGGCCCGAAGGCATGATTCGATTTTCGATACGCAAATGCGGTTTGCCGTCCGAAATCCCGTAACAGGCGCGATTCCAACGATAGATGGTGCCATTATGGGTGCGCAGCGCCTTGAGGCTTGGCGCTCTGCCCTCGGCGATGGCCTCAAAAGGATCCTCTTCAATTTCGGTGTTAATCAGGACTCTAAATCGCGCGATATCGTCGTGAAAAATCTCAAGCACTGAATCATCAAGCCAGCGATGGCCGAAACTCACCCGTGGGTGGCGCTCGCGAAGTTGGGTTCCGGCAGACCGCGTATCGACGGATTGCTGAAAGAGCGCAATTCGGGTTTCTCTCCAGAGGCGTTTTCCAAAAATAAGCGGACTGTTACACGCCACCGCAAGTGCCGGGGCAGCCACGGCTTGTGCGATATTATAAAGCTTTGCAAACTCGTCTGGGTCTGCCTGAAAATGCACCTGAAAGCTGGTATTGCAGGCCTCCAACATCACGTTGTCGTGATGGCCGATGAACTCGTCGGCACCTTTGATATGGAACGAATATTCTCCGCCACGCATGCGGTTCAGAGCGTCATTCAACGCATAATAGCGCGGGTTGGGGGTCATGTTTTCGAGCGTGAGGTCACCAACCTTCAATGTCGGCAAAATACCGGTGAGGATAACCTGCGCGCCAACTTCCTGGGCCGCGACTCTGGCTTTGTTGACCAGAAAATTCAGCTGTTTTTCTAAATCGCTAAGGCAGCTCCCGCCAAAGGTGTGCGGGTCCAAATTGCATTCGATATTAAAGAGCCCAAGCTCGGTCGTGAAATGGTCATCACCTTTGAGGCGCTCGAGGACCTGCA
>JBFFMO010000431.1:0-4622 GCA_041554035.1 Allomicrovenator sp.
AATCGCATGCAGGCCATAGGGCCTGCGCACCAAGCGCAGAATCACAGAAATCGCAAATAGGCCTCTCTCGTCAAGTCAGATAGGCAGCCGCTGCAGGCCTGCGTACCAATCACACGGCTCACCGCTCACCGCCTCACTGCTCGCCACCTGTGGTTCGGGGACCTCAGTACGAGGGGTAAATACCCCTCTGACAAGGATTTTCTACAGTGCTATGCTGTCGCAAATTACGAGGCGCACATGAACAAAACTGCATATCTTCTGGCATTTGCCCTGGCGGCGGGGCTGACGACCAGCTCGGGCTGCAAAGGTGACCTGAACCTATCTGCGGGCCAGTCGGGGTTTTCCCAGAATAACGCCAATACAGGCGGGCCTACGATCGACCCCTTTCCAGATGTGCCTTGCGAGGGGATTGCCTGTGATGATCCGGTGGTTCAGCCCACTGACGGCGCCGTTCGTTTGACCCACACCCAATGGGAAAACTCGGTTCGTGATCTTTTGAAACTCGATGCTCGCCCAGAGCTTTCGAGGGCTTTCATCAAAGACACGCTCAACGTTGGGTATTTTGATCGCCTCTCGTCGTCGCTGAATGTGCAGCCCGACCTTTGGGACGATTATCGCGAAGCTGCCGAAGTCTTGGCCGCTCAGATCGTCACCAATCCTGATCAGCTTGCCCGGCTGGTCCCGATTGGAGTTCAAGACCCCGACGCTCAGTTAAGGGCGTTTCTGGAATCCTTCGGGTTGCGGGCGTTTCGTCGTCCATTAACGACCGAAGAAACCGACCAATATCTGGCCCTGGCGGCTCAGGCCGATACTGTTTTTGGCATCACCGACGCCCCATTCGAAAAACGAGCCGAGCTTATTTTACGCGCGATTTTGCAGTCGCCATACTTCTTGTACCGAGTCGAATCCACCATGCCCGCAGCGGGCCAAGTGGCGGCGCTCAGCGGTTACGAAAAAGCATCACGATTATCGTTTGCGCTCTGGAATAGCATTCCAGACGAAGCGCTTTTGGATGCCGCAAAAAACGGTGGACTCGATACGCCTGAAGGCATTACGACTCAGGCAAAACGGCTCCTGGCGGATGCCCGTTCCGTCGATATGGTCTTGGATTTTCACGGCCAGATCTTGGAGTTCAGCCATTTCGACGAAATGACGAAGGACGCCGCGAGCTTCCCGGATTTTAATGCGAACACTGCGCCCGCCATGCGCGAAGAGCTCGAGAGTTTCATCACCCATGTGATTCATGACGCCAATGGCGGATACCGGGAGTTGATCACCTCGCGTGTGACTTACGTGAACGCCGAGTTGGCTGGGCTTTATGGCATCGAGCCACCGGCCGAAGAATTTGGTGAGGTCACGCTTCCCGAAGGCGAACGATCAGGCCTGCTGACTCGCCTTGGCTTTTTGGCAACCAACGCCACACCCTACGATCCAAACCCGATTCATCGTGGGAAATTCATCAATAAACACGTGCTTTGCAACGTGGTGCCACCTCCGCCGGATATGTTTTCGATCCCCGATGGAGTCGCGGGCAACACCAACCGTGAGCGCATCCAGAACGCGACCGGAGAGTGCGGTGGCTCATGCCATACGCCGCTGTTGAATCCGGCTGGTTTTGCGTTCGAGAGCTACGACGCCGTGGGCAAATGGCGAACGATGGATGGCGATTACCCTGTCGACACGACTGGGACCTTGCCTTTTGGCAATCAGCTTACCGAATTCACCGGCGCGTTGGACTTGAGCGCCAAAATCGCCGAAAGCCCCGCCGCCCATGAATGTTATGTGCGGCACTGGTTTGAGTACTTACATCAGCGTGTCCCTACGGCTGGCGACGCGCCGCTCATCGCGAAAGTGGCTCAGGTCTCGATGAAAAACGACCTCCCGATCCACGATATTATCGTCGGACTTCTGGTTAATGACCTCTTCTTAAAACGTGCATCGGAGGCCCCATGAAACGCTCAGCACTCAAACGTCGGACGTTTTTGAAAGGTGCCTTTGGTGTGACCATGGCACTGCCTTTTCTGGATCTCTTCGAGACGCGCCGAGCTCAGGCTGGCCTTCCAGGTATTCAGCCCAAGTTTTTTGTATGCGTGCGAAACGGCAACGGCGTGGCTCAGGCCGCGGGTTCCGAATCGGAGCGCTTTTGGCCCAATGAGCAAGGTTTGTTGACGCGTCAAAACCTCCTGGCGGCAGACGCTTCGGGCAGCATGCGCATCGTGGGCGAACTCGCCGATCACGCGTCAAAACTTCTGATTGTGGGCGGCACTCGCTATTCGTATCCGGGTAACGGCTGCGGTCATTCGGGCGGCGGAAATCAATGCCTGACTGCGACTCCGCCTTCTGGCACTCCGTCGGGAAATCGGTCGCTTGCCACGGGTGAATCGATCGACAACATGATTCAACGCCTGATGGCGCCTGAAGATCCCGAGCCGCTGACTTTGGCGTCTGGCAGGTCGTCGAGCTATTTGGACGAGGTTTTGTCGTTCCGGCAGCCTACCAACGGCGAAACGAACGGGCAATTGCGCTCGGCTCAACGAAGCCCTTGGGACGTTTATAAAACGATCTTCGGCGAGCCCAACGTGGACTCCAGCGACTTCCTGGAAGAGCAGGTCGCAATGCAGCGTAAGAGCGTCAACGACGTCTTACGTGAGCAATTGGCGGCCCTGAAACGCAATCCTGGCATGAGTCAGGCCGACCAGAACCGTCTGCAATTGCATCAGGACTCGATCCGCGACCTGGAAGTCCGCATGATGGAGTGCCATTTGCCCGAACAACGTTGGGCGACGATTCAAGACGCGTCAGATAACGATCTGCACCTCGACCCGGCCGAGACCGAGGACATCACCAAGATGTTCATGGACATCATCGCCTTGTCGTTTGCATGCGACCTGAAACGTTCCGCGACCTTGCAGATCGGCAACGGCAACGACCAGACGATCTACAGCATCAACGGGCCTTCTTACCCGTTTCACTGGATTTCACATCGCATCCAGGGCGACGGCGCCAGCGGTTCGGCGCCCACCATCGATAATGCGGCCGACCTGCATTATCAGGTGAACCGAATCCATGCGCGGTGGTTCAAATACCTGCTCGATCAGCTCGATCAATACACGACCGCCACCGGCACATTGCTCGATGACTGTGTCGCGATGTGGACCAACGATTTGGCCAACGGAATCGGACACGGTTACCAGAATCTACCGACGATCTTGGCGGGCTCGGGCGGTGGATATCTACGCACCGGCTACTACATCGACGCCCGCGACACCGGCACAAAAGATGGTTCAGGCTGGGTGCCGCATAACCAGATGTTCAACACGATTTTGAACGCCGTCGGTGTCGGCGAGGCTCTTGGCACTCCCGTCGACGACTTTGGGCACAAGGGCGGAAACGGCCAACCGCAGGCGCCTGGCGGCGAGATTCCGCAAATGAAAGCTTAACGGTGAGCAGTGAGCGGTGAGCAGTGAGCGGTTTTGAGTCGCTGCCTGCGCTGTGATTGGTCCGCAGGCCGTTGGCAGTGAGCGGCGAGCAGTGAGCAGTGATGAGGTCGATTGCCGGCGCTGTGATTGGTCCGCAGGCCCTATGGCCTGCATTGCGATTTGCGACCGGTACCTAGTCATTTTGCCTACATTACAACTTACGATTGGTCCACAGGCATCCTTGAAAATTCGAAGTGCTGCTTCGAGATTTCAAGGAACTTGATGTTCATTCGTATTTATCCTAGAAATATCGAAGTGCCACTTCGAGTTTTCAATGATTGATTCCCAAATCGAACGTCCGAAAGAATTTGCGCGCGTGAAGCAGTTGCTCGATCAGTTCCCAGTCGTCGCCTTGGTTGGCCCACGCCAGGTTGGGAAGACGACGCTGGCGCTTCAGATCGCTGAACTTGAAACCCAATGGCATCATTTCGACCTTGAAGATCCACGAGATCTCGCACGGCTGGCGGAGCCCAGCCTGGCGCTTCGTCCACTCGAAGGTCTCGTGATCATTGACGAGATTCAACGAAAGCCTGACCTCTTTCCTTTGCTCAGAGTACTCGCCGATCGAAAGTCCAAAAAGACGCGGTTTCTAGTGCTGGGGAGTGCGTCGCCAGCGCTGATTCAGGATGGTTCAGAGTCGTTGGCAGGCCGAATAGCCTTTCATCAATTACGCGGTTTTTCTTTGGCGGAAGTGGGGGAATCACAGCTCAACAACCTTTGGTTGCGCGGTGGCTTCCCGCGTTCGACGTTGGCGGCCGACGATGATCTCAGCGCGGAGTGGCGCGAGCAGTTCATCCAGACCTTTGTCCAACGCGACCTCCCCCAACTGGGTTTTAACCAGTCTTCTAGCACCATCAGCCGTTTCTGGGCGATGTTGGCGCACTATCATGGGCAAACCCTGAACTACTCTGAGATCGGCCGTTCGTTGGCGCTGTCCGACAACACTGTCCGGACCTATGTGGAAATACTTGAGTCGACTTTCATGGTCCGTCTGCTCCAACCTTGGTTCGAAAATATTTCGAAACGGCAGGTGAAGTCGCCAAAACTTTTCATTACGGATTCGGGTCTGTTCCACACACTTTTAGGAATTGAAACGTGGGTTGATTTGCAACGCCATCCTAAGCTTGGGGCATCTTGGGAAGG
>JBFFMO010000432.1:0-4621 GCA_041554035.1 Allomicrovenator sp.
GGTTCAATCCGCAGCTTCCGTAAATAAAAAGCCTTCCGTCGATCCGGCGCCGATTCAAAAGATGATGAAGGAAAAGCTGACCGCCATGGGTGAGCATACGTTTTCGGTGAATTGTTCGAAATGCCATGCGTTTGAGGGCAATCCTGCTCCCGACCTTGTCGGCGCGGGAGCGCGTCTTGATGAAGCGACGTTCAAAGAAGTGGTGACGAAGGGGCGAGGCAAGATGCCAGCACATCCGATGCTCACTGACGTGCAAAAGAGGGCACTCTGGCTCTTCGTTTCGAGTGCGAGCCCAGGAAGTGCCGCGATCGCGAAGGACCGTGAAGGCGGTGGTTGTGCATGTGGTGGCGCTTGCGGCGGCGCAGGTGCAGCGGCGGCGGCCGGTGAGGGTTGTGGCGGCAGCTGCGGTCAAGGAGCTGGAGCCGCGCCGGGCGAAGGTCACGGTTGCGGTCAGGGAGCTGGAGCAGCGCCCGGTAAAGGATGTGGCGGCAGCTGTGGACAAGGCGCCGGAGCCGCGCCGGGCGAAGGCCACGGTTGTGGTCAGGGAGCTGGAGCCGCGCCCGGTGAAGGATGTGGCGCAGGCTGTGGGCAAAACGCCGAGTAGGTCGCGGTTTGCGACCCACTCATGGCGGCGCTTAGAGTGAAGGGCGGGTGGGTTGAGTCACGATATTTTGATCGAGCGTGACAGCCGTCTGTGCCAGAAGTCGACCGTTCACTGAAGCACCGGTCTCGAGCACGATGGCTGTCTGGCAGAGCACCACGCCTTCGAAGTGCGCATTCGAACCGACCTTCACCTGACCAAAAGCTTGCCAGAAAATGTTCTGGGGCTCTGCGCCGCCACTCAGAATGACCATCGTGTCGCTGGCCTGAGTGACGTCGCCCGCGATCTGGAAGATCCAGACGTCGTTCGGTCCACCATCAAGAGTCACACTGGTCGAGATGTTGACGCCTGTGCCCCATTTGTAGAGACCGGGAGCAAGTGTCTCTCCGCCAATTTCTCCACTTCCAAGCTCAGTGAAGTCTGGCGTCACGCGGCCGGCTGCGTCCGTGTACGCGGTCAGCATATTCTCGACCGCGGTCGTCAGGTTGGATGGCGTGGGCGAAGTGTAGTCGGGCGCAAACACTTTTCCAGTGACTTGGTCCGAGGTCGCGAATTGGTTCGTGGCATCCGCGGTGAGCGAGAAACCGGTCAACGCCGTTGAATCGATCGGGCTGACACCAATATTTCCTGTGATCGCAGAGGTCGGAACCGTATCGATTCCGGCCTTCGACAGGATCGCGTACCCGCCGGCCAAACCGAGGCGCACAGGAGCAGGGCCCATCGGAGCGATGTCGCTGGTGGTAAAGGTCCACTCGAAGTCGTTTGCGAGTTTATTGCCTGCGATATCGGCTGCGGTTGTGGTGATTTTTCCACTGAATTGGGTGTCCAGAGCGAGGTCGGCCGCAGGTGTGAAGCTCGCCAATGTACCCGAGTAAGACACGTCGCCAACGACCGCAGTCGAGCCCGGGGCGGTGACTGTGAACGACGTCCCTGTGACCGTGCCTGGATTCATCGCTTCGGAGAATCGGATCGTGATGGCTCGGTTCGGCGCGACGCCCATGGCGCCATTGGTGGGCACGGTTGAGATCACGGTCGGCGCGGTGGTGTCCGCTGTCGTGCCGTTATTCGTGCCGTTGTTCGTGCCGTTATTCGTGCCGTTATTCGTGGCGTTATTCGTGGCGTTATTCGTGCCGTTATTCGTGGCGTTATTCGTGGCGTTGTTGGACGCGTTGTTGGACGCGTTGTTGGACGCGTTGTTAGCGTTGACGGGATCGTCGTCACCGCACGCGGCGAGGAGTGAAAAGAGCAAGAGAGCTGCTCCGAGTGTCGATATGTTCGGATTTGTTATTTTGAAATCATTTTTCATTGTCATTCTCTTTGGAACGGCGCCCTTGAGGCGCAGTGTAATTATATCAACGGCTTGCGAGTTATCGCGCGTTCTTGGAAATCGCTGTCTCAATCAAAATGAAATGCATGTCTCTCAAAATGATATGGTTGGCGAAGTTGAGGAGCGGGAGGCCGGTGGCGACCCACTCCTGTTGAGGGGCTTAGAGGGTGGGTTCGGTCACGGTATTCTGATCGAGCGTGACCGCCGTCTGAGCCAGAAGTCGTCCGTTCACCGAAGCGCCGGTCTCAAGGATGATGGCGGTCTCACAGAGCACCACGCCTTCCATGTGCGCGTTGGTCCCGATCAAGACCTGACCAAAAGATTGCCAGAAGATGTTCTGGGGCACCGCGCCACCGCTCAGGGTGACGATTGTGCCGTTGGCCTGGGTGATGTCTCCGGCGACCTGGAAGATCCAGACGTCGTTGGGTCCACCGTCAAGGGTCACGCTGGTTGAAATGGAAACGCCCGTTCCCCATTTGTAAAGACCAGGAGCGAGCGTGAGGCCTCCGATTTCTCCAGCACCAAGTTCGGTGAAGTCTGGAGTGCTTCGGCCTGCGGCGTCCGTATACGCGGTCGTCAGGTTGTTGATGGCCGTCGTCAGGTTGGGTGGGGTCGGCGTGGTGTAGTCAGCCGCATACACTTTTCCGGTGACTTGGTCCGAGGTCGCAAATTGGTTCGTCGAATCCACCGTGAGGGAGAATCCCGTCAAAGCTGTGGAATCGATTGGGCTGACACCAATATCACCCGTGATCGCCGAGGTCGGAATCGTGTCGATTCCAGACTTTGCAAGGATCGCGAATCCACCGGCCATGCCGAGGGCCACGGGCGCAGGTCCCAGGGCTGCAGTGGCGCTGGTTGTAAAGCTCCATTCGAAGTCGTTTGCCAGAGCATTGCCCGCGACATCGGTCGCATCCGTGGAGATGCTCCCACGGAAGAGCGTGTTCAGGGCCAGATTGGCCGAAGGTTTGAAAGTCGCCAGCGTCCCTGAGTAAGAGACCGTGCCCGCGACCGCAGTCGTGCCCGGCCCTGTGACCGTGAACGTCGTCGGTGTCACCGTATCTGGGTCCATAGCCTCTGAGAAGCTGATGGTGATGGCCCGGTTCGCGGCAACGCCCATGGCTGCGGCCGTGGGTACCGTCGAGCGCACCGTAGGTGCGACCGTGTCTGCGGTGTTGCCGTTATTCGGAGCGTTATTGGAGGCGCTATTTGATTCGTCGTCGGAGCAGGCTGCGCTAAGGCAGAGCATCAACAATGCTGTTCCGAGTTTGGCTGTTTGTGATTTCGTTCTTCGAAGGGTGTTTTGCATCGTCTTTTCTCATTGGTGCTTCGCCAGCTGGCGTAGGGCTTGAATTAATCGCTCCCCTTGACTGATACTTAATGCAATTTCCGGTCCGTTTATAAAAGTCATTTATTATCAATGGTTTAAATTTGTTTGTTGTTGTGTGCGCTTGCCACGCTCTATCAATATGAGATACATGGGTCTCAAAATGAGAGAGAGAGGCTGCCATGCGTGTCGAAAACCTAAATCATCAAGAATTATTAGAGCTTGACCCAGAGGGTGGCGTTATTCGTTTTGCCGGGCAGCGTGCGCTGCTGCTCGACGCGGTCGCGATGGGCCTTCACCGGAAATACCTGGTTGAAAACTTCGGACTTACTGCGGCCAGAGCGGTGCTGACCCAATTTGGCTTCGCACATGGCTGGCGCATGGCTGAGGCCATGAAAAAGGGATTCAGGTGGAAAAATGACGACGAGTGGCGTCGCGCTGGGGCTCATATCTGCAACCTTGAGGGTCTTTTTCGCACCCAAACTGGCAGCGATGACCCTCTGACCGAACACGGGGCGACCCTACTTGCCTCGTATGAGGCGGAGCAGCACCTCTTGCATTTCGGCCGCTCCGATTCAGCTGTTTGCTGGACCATTTGCGGGTTGATGAGCGGTTACGTCTCTCAAACTTTGGGCAAGGAGATCTATGTTTTGGAAGAGCGCTGTCTTGGGCAGGGGCATGCCGCTTGCCAAATCGTCGGGCGGACGCGTGAGGAGTGGGGTGAGGAAAGGGCCGATGAGCTTGGGTTATTCGACTCCCGTCGACTTAAGGAGAGCCTCGATGTTTCGCTCAGCCGGGTGACCGAGACGCTGAGGGCGGCCGAGGAGAAGCTGCGTACCCACCGTAGGGCGCTTGTGAGCGTCGTGCCCGACGTTGAAGACCCGCTGGGCGTCGTCGCCAAGAGCGCAAAGATGCAGGCCGTCACGTCACTTGCTCATCGTGTAGCGAGGGTCGATGCCACAGTTCTGATCACCGGAGAAAGCGGGGTTGGGAAGGAACGAATCGCGCGTTTGGTCCATGACGAGTCGATCCGTGCGAGCGGTCCATTCATCGCGGTGAACTGTGGGGCCATCACCGAGACGTTGCTTGAGAGCGAGCTCTTTGGGCACGCGCGGGGAGCGTTCACCGGGGCGGCGTCAGATCGTCCGGGGCTTTTCGAGGCGGCAAGTCGGGGCACGTTATTGCTGGACGAGATCGGGGACATATCTGCTGGGATGCAGGTCAAATTGCTGCGCGTGCTTCAGGAGCGCGAGATTCGCCGAGTCGGCGAAAATCAGAGCCGGCCTGTGGATGCGAGGGTGATCGCTGCCACCAACCGTGACCTTGCAGCGGCGGTCGTCGACGGCACCTTCCGCCAGGATCTCTATTA
>JBFFMO010000433.1:0-4612 GCA_041554035.1 Allomicrovenator sp.
CCTCCGGAGGAACCTTATGGAGGATCGTCTGGTCGGACCGAAGTCTCCATGTGACGACACCGCTCCAGGTAGCCACTTTAAGTTCCACGCCGCCCGGTGTCTCGCTCAAATCGAGCACGACTCCACGAATTCCTTCGGTGGATTGGACCGCGGCGTTTAGTTCAACTTGATGCGCCAATACATGCTTCATGGCTGAAATCCTGAACGAGTATTATTCTAAATTGATGATTATTTTTTGAAGAGATTTTTCATGAAATCTCCAGGATTCGTGGAGAGACGCTTGGACCGAAATTCCGCTCGGCGGACTTCCCGTTCTGCTTCCACACATCCAGGGTTCAACTTCAAAGCAATGGCGTAGTTAACCAATGCCTTGTCGGGCTGATTCCGAGCCTTCAAAAGATGCCCCATAAATAGATGGGCGTCAGGCAGGGCCTGGCGAGACTCAGGTCTATCTGCAAGGTCGATGACTTGGCGCAGGAGCATTTCAGCAAGACGATGCTGGTCGGGATCCAGTCTAAATAAAAGATGAGCGTAATAGGTCTTATTTAGGGGGTCGGGCTCTAGGTCATAGGCGCGTTTGATGAGGGCGAGCGCCTCGGGCAATTTATCCTCTTTATAGAGCAAAAATCCGGAATTGAAGGCCTGTCGTGCGGGTGTTGTATTTCCGCGCAAGACCTCCTGACTCCTCGTCGCCAACGCTTCGACCTTCTGCTTTCGCTCCGCAGCGCTCGCCTCGGCGCCCAGCTCCTGTACGTCCGAGACTTCACTCAGAAACGATTCGGAATTGAATTCCAGACCGGCAAAAGCTGCCTCGGAATCCACGCTCAGCCCGTGTCCGCTGTTTCGGCGCTCGCGGCGTACACGATTGGCTTTAAAACCACTCAATGATTCGATCCGCGCCTGGGTCGTTTCTTCCAAAGACTCAGTGACACGTTTGGCTGCTTGCCAGGTGGGTGCAATCGGCTGGTCGAGCTCCGCCGCTAAAAGCGAAATATAATGATCCTTAACGATCATGAAAACGGAGTGCGAGAGCTCTTTGATGCGTGGCGTGAGGTTCCCGCCATAGACATCAGGATGATGCATTTTCACCAGTTCTCGGTACCGCGCATGAATGACCTGACGTCCGCACCCTTTGGGCACATCAAACACTTCGTACTTGGACAACGACTCCATTTTCCGAAGCGAAGCCTCCAAGTCGGCTTCAAGCTTGATCCATGGGGCGGAATCCTCGTCTTTGTTGTGTAGGGCCAGGCGAGCGGTGAAGTGTTCTTTCCCCTGTGACATGTCGATGAGGTCCATCGAGCCAGACAGAGCGGTCTGGAAGCGTTCAACATCGGCATCGACTCGCCGAACCAGAAGACAAATCGTGGTGTTTTTCTGGGCGATCAACCCACGCAACGACACCACAGCATCAAGGTTTTCGACACGGATGCATTCGTAGTCCAGACACACCATATCGAATCGCACACGCATGAGCGCGTTCTTGGCGGTCTGCCATTCGCTGATCGTACTAAGGCGCGCCGAAGGCCCGAGTGCGTTTTGCACCAGCCCTGTGAGCCTTGGTTCGTCGCTGATAATCAGTACTCGCATCTGCGTTTCCAGTTGCAGCGGTCATCACTACACCAAAAAGCCTAGACACATTTGAGCGGCTTGTCGTTAGCTCCAAGACAGTACCGGATGAACTCCTCTATCTTTGCGAAACACTGAAAGACAAACGAGGTGAAAACGTCATAATCGAACGTTCACCGTCCCAATAACCATGCTTCTCGGACATCTAAATCGTGCGTCCAAATGTTCTGACGGTCATAGAAACACCCCTGAAGTTCCCTCAATTCTTGTCGTGCTTCGGGGTACATTTTTTTGTCGATATAGAGCTGGATTTGAATTTCATGAGTCATCACCAGATCTTCCAAGGCGTAACGAGCTTCTTCGGTTCTGGCGTCCAAGCCAACGAGGTCACTCGGAAGATCTTGAACGTCGTTCAGTTCCAAATAAAGCTGGGCCTTATTTAGTTCCCGATACTCCAGATAGGTTGCCGGAGGCATGTCTTTCTGGGCGAACCGTGCGTACCAATCGGCGCTTTCCACGGCCTCACGAGCACGATCAATGGCTCCGGCGCGAGTTAAGCGAGACGACACCCGTTCGTGGGAGGCATAAACGATCGGTTTCATCTCAGTGTCGTTCGCGGGCGCCCCTGTGAGTTCAAACGGATTGTAGAAATCCCCGTTCAGCACATGCAAAATATTGAGGGGACTCAAAAAAGCCGATTGGGGATCGTTGGCAAAAGTCGCCAAACTCAGGTGCAGTGCGAGCGCACCCGCAACCAGGTAACGGGCCCCATGCCGTTGTTTTCGAAGGCGTTCAAATGGGTCACCATCATGAACGATGCTGCCGTTCCAAATCACAAAACGAACACAGGGTGGATTTTCGCCGTGCGAGGCGAGCAGAACGCGGGCTTGTTTTCGTGTCATCCCAGACAAGTTGTAGACCGGCTTTTCGCAGACGTCACAGGAACGCCGCTTCGAGTCGGAACCCTGCAGGCCTTCCCACTTCTGGTCACAGATAAAGCTCAAATCCATGCTGTCCCCAATCTATGTTTACGTTCGGTGATGCGGCTTTTAGACAACCGGCATCATGCCCGAATTTAGTCCGGCGGGATCGTATCTTGAGGGTCGGGTGAAAGACCGTAGGTGTCGATCAGGTCGCGTTCCCTATCCACAAAGATATGGGCCCATTTATTATGATGATCACTGAACAAAGAAAGCGCTTGCCGGCATTCCTGGCGGGCCTCCTCGTATTTTTTATGTTGGATCAGGGTGTGTAGCTTCACTCGAGAATCCCTAATCCGAACTTCAATCTCCAGGCGCGCGTTGTAGGCTTGAACGGATAGATTTTCTAGATCCTCAGGGCGATTTTTGCGGTCGATCAATTCCAGAAGACGTTCGGCTTTTGTGAGCTCTCGAGCCTCGTCGTACAACGCGTGGGGACCCTCGGCCTGCTTGTGTTCTTGTGCTCGTAACACAGATTCGCGCACGGCCTGAAGGCATTGTGTCTCGGAAGCGCACACGTCCAACTCTCCAGGCGCAAAGCTGATGTCGGGTTCGGGGGCGGCCATTTCACCCATGACTTCGGGGTCGTTTTCTTGGGGCCCGAGGAAAATCGTGCTTGCGACCGTAAATGGATTGACGAGCGCGACCAGTGGATCGGCGGCCATGCTGGCGAACCCCACATGCACGGCTGCCGCGGCCGCAAGCAGGACTTTAGCCCCATTTCGCTGTTCGCGGAGCTGTTGAAAGGGGTCCCCATCATGAATAATTTCGCCGTTTCGGCTCACAAAGCGAATGCAGGGCGGATTTTCGCCGTATTCGGCGAGCAGCGCTCGCGCTTGTTTTCGCGTCATTCCGGAAAGGTTGTAGACAGGCTTATCGCAGACATCGCACGACCGACGTTTCTTGTCGGTGCCTTGCAGGCTGGCCCACGTCTGATCGCAAATGAAGCTCATGTCCATGCTGACCTCTCTTTAATAATTCAGGATTTTAACAACTCGGAGTAGGAATTACGACTTAAAATAATCCCGAACCCACTCCGTCTCATGATGGTCCTGCGCACCCGGGTCTGGCTTAAACCCCGGCTCCAAAACGGCTCTTAGTCGCTGGAGTGTGCGGTGATCACGATTGCTCAAAACCATGAAACCGGCCTGCATCAAGGCGGCAGCGGCTACACCCTGCCCCTGCTGGTATTTTCGTGGTTCGTCAAAACGGCATCCATCCGAGATCACCTGAGTGCCGCATGCCCCGCTCATGTCAGTGAGCAAACACATTTCGATCTTGTGCTGAATCGCGAAGGCGACCATGGCATTAGCGCCACGAATCATTCCCTCACTTAGGTCCAGCCCGTTTTCGTCGAGCACGCGCGTCATTCCTTTCAAAACAGCGTGACCATCCCCGCCGTGCAGGTCGGGCATCGTGCGCGGGGTGCCAAGCCCGATATCCTCGGGGCAAAACGGGAAAAAACGGGCCGTTTCCAGCGCCTTGAAATCGGCGAGGGCGCCGCCCATACCGTAATCCGTGCCATCGATTCCACAACCCCAGCCGGCCATGCAACCACTGACCAGAATCCGTAATGGTTCGGCGGGCGAAATGGGACGCAGTGAATCAAAAAATTCGGGATGATGAACAAGCTTCATGGCAGCCTCTTGTTAACGAGCTCAAGTGCATACCGACTCAAACGTCCTCGTTGTCGTTTTAGTCTTGCTGATGTCGTGCCTCGGACAGTGCGGTCGCCACGATTCCGGACGGGATGGCGACCAACCCAACTCCGATGAAAACGATAACACCCGTGAAGAGTTTTCCAATCGGCGTGATCGGATAAATGTCGCCATAACCAACGGTTGTCAACGTCGCGACGGCCCACCACATCGCGTGAGGTATCGAGATAAACACGTCCGGTTGCGCATCACGTTCGCAATAATAGATGCCAACTGACGCCACGTACAAGAAGACCGCGCTGATCAGCAAAAACAGCAATAATTCTTCGCGCGCGAGTCCAAACGCAATCTTGAACCGGTCCACAACCTTTCCATAGCGGGCGAGTTTCAGAACACGAATCACTC
>JBFFMO010000434.1:0-4608 GCA_041554035.1 Allomicrovenator sp.
ATGTCGGAGCCGATTCCAAATTTGAGTCGACCAACCGCAAGGGAAAAGTCTCACAGAAACCTCAGAATGAAATCAGTTGAACATTGGCCGCGTAGGCGTCCCAGCGGGCCAGGTCCAGATTTCCGTAGGAGACAGTTGAGTACAAGAAACCCGGTTCCCGAATCGCAAAGATCTGCAGGACGTACGTCCCAAGCGGGTAGGGCGAGGGGCGATCTTCAGGGGGAACATTCGCAAACGAAGGGAAATCAGGCAGGCGGAAACTTGTCTGGCTTCCTGGCAAGAAAATGTCCCAGATCGGTGTCTGCTGAAAGTCTACGATTCGTACGTAATAGAAGCTCGGCAGGTTCGTCGAGCCGGTCGTAAACTGAAAAAGTCGGTCGGTGGGAACCTGGCCGTTTGTCGGGCTCGTAAACGTCGGCACGCCCAAGAGTGGGGGCAATTGAATGACCTGTGCCGTGTTTCGAACGTTGCGTTTGAAAGCGGTCGAAAAAGGCACCCCTGCCAGTTCGGTCGTCGAGCCGCCAATGATCAAATACGCGGCATCGGCCAGGACTCCGGTTAGCGGAGCCTGATGCGTCGCCTGGATGATATCGCTTGTCCCTGTGGCAACGTCGTAACCGCCAAAAACGCCCTCAAAACCGAGGTCCAGATAAGGCGTAACCTGGTTGATATCGGGGCCAGCGGGCTTCAACAGCGATCCATTCAACTTGAAGGTGAGGACCGTTTCCAGAGGGATATTTAGGTCGATGTCGACCGTTTGCACCTGTTGGTCTGCCGCGACCTGAAAGCGGACGACACCCATTCGAAGCGGCGTGAACACGCCCGTCGCGTTGTCAAAAATGCCGCCGACGGCGACCAACGCAAGGTCACCAATGCGTGAGTTCAGTGTGTAAGGGCCGTCGGAGTAGACGACGTTGCCAAGGCCCGGATCGGGGTTATCCGTATTGGGGTCGATCTGCGTCGTCTGCACGATCGCCATCTGAAACTCAGTAGGACCGGGCTCTGCGAGTTTATCGAGGCCGGTGACACGGCCGTTGAAGAACGCGGCAGGAGGATCCCCACCCCCAGCACCAGGGGTCGGTGGAGGGGACAGAAAGAGCGTGATGTTCTCAGCGTCGACCTTCCGAATACTGGCTGCCGAATATCCGGCAGCGATGGCGGTGATGGTCTGTTCGCCGTAAACGTCTGGCCCCGAAAGCGTGACCATGCCATTCACATCCGTGAATCCTTGATAAGGCGTGGCAGCATTGGTCGAAAGCATCACAAATGAGTTTTCGATCGGTCCGCCGCCCATCTCGTACACCGAGACATTTACAGCCCCTTGAACCGGTCCGCCCCAGGCTCCGCCAAGACGTGCGCCGGGATTAAAGAAGGTGTAGACCGAGCCGGCGGTGACTTCCTCTTGCCCGCGCTTCACTTTGACGATCGCGGGTCCGGTGTCATGCGGCGGTGTGCGCACCGCCAAAGTCTGTGCGTCCAGAATCTCGACGTTCGCGGCCGGGATGCCGTCAAAAGACACGTCGACGTTTCCGACAAAGCCACGGCCTAGAAAGACCACGTAGGTGTTGCCCGCAATCGAACCGCGAATGGGTGTGAACGAGTAAACGCCAAGCGGTTCCGTGAACGTAAACGCCTGTTTGAACGTGGCGTCGATCGAGCCGCGCACCACCGTGATATCCACCACGCCCGCCGAGTGCCCGGGAGTGACGGCTTCGATCGTCTGTGCGTCGATGACCGTGAATGTGGCGGGCACCAGGCCAAAACGAACTCCGCTTGCGCCGGTGAAGCCCTCGCCTTTGATGACAACCATCGTGCCGCCAGCAGTCGTGTCGCTGTTCGGGGTGACGCTGTCGATCCAGAGGTTTTCGACGTACTCAAACCCCGAAAGAGTGCTGTTTTGCGCTCCGGCCGTGGCGTAGATGTCGACCACGCCGGGTGCGTGTGCCGGGACCTGAATCACCACATGACCCGGGCCGGCTTCGATGATGGTCGCTGGGATGCCATCGACCTCGATGGAAAGTCCTGCAGCGTCTAGGCCTGAGCCAATCAACGTGATTTTTGAGCCGCCAATCGCAGCAGCTTGTTTAGGACTCGCCGCGACGATCGCGAATGAGCCAGGCGCCGCGTAATAGAACGCGTTTTCGGTGATCACCGCATCGGTCGCGTTTTCCAAACGAACGTTCACAAGTCCAGCAGCATGGGCCGGCACCGTGACAATCGCTTCGGTTCCATCGGCATTCACGGAATCAACGGTGGCCGCTGGGCCTCCAAATTCCACAATCATATCCAGGCTTAGGCCCGTCCCGATCAGGGTGACAGGGATGCCGCCAGTCGTCGGGGCAGTTGCTGGGCGGACCGATTCAAGCGAAAGCGGGTCGAAATAGGTGAGGCCTTGCGGGAGCATTGCCGTCACATCTCGATTCGATGCGCGAACGTCCACTGCTCCACGTGCATGCGGTGGAGTGATCACTCGCATCGATGTGGCCGAGATCGGCACATGCCTCAGGCCTGTCGCGCCGCCGAAACTCACGCGGGTGTCTGCGTCGAATCCTGAACCTGTGATCGTGACTTCAACCCCGCCCGTGCTGGGTACGGTGCCGGGAGTGACTTCGGTGATCGACAACGTCGAGACGTATTCGTAGCCGCCTTCCAGGACAAACTCGCCGCTTTGCGGATCGAGACCCTTCACGTTGACCGGGCCCACGCCTTGTCCTGCTGGGGTCTGGCCAACGAGCTCGCCATCGATCAAATCGACGTGAGCGAGTCGCGAACCAAAATAAATCGTGGTCTGGTTGGTGAATCCGGTTCCCCGGATCACAAATGGCGTTCCGCCTGTGACGGGGCCGCGCGGGGGTAAAACGGCATCGAAGGTCAGAGGCCCAAGCTCGGCATCACCAAAATCGAATGACCCGAAATCAAAGAGCCCAAAATCCTCTTCCGTGCCCATGTCTGGCTGGGGCACCGAGGTGTCCTGCTCCACCGTTGCGTCAGGAACCGAAACGTCTGCCTGACTCATGTCAGGGCCGACTTCGGTGTTATTTGAGTCGATTACGTCGGAGCCACAAGCCAGTGTGGTGAGTAAAAGACAGTATAAAACAACATGTTGTATGTGTCGAAGCATTCGATTCCCTTAACTTTCGCAGCTGCGGCGTATGCCGAATCGCAGCAGTATACGGGCGCGGCCCGCGGTATTCAAACCTGCTGAGCCGCTTCAGTTTTTGGGAGGGATCGATCGGGCAAAACTCCAGGGGGAATCAGGCGCGCCGACGGTCTGAATCTGAGCCCTCAGGATGGCTCTGGTAGTAGTCCACCAGCGTCTGAAGATACGTCGACAGATGAGGGCATTTGATTTTTGAGCCCTGCAGCGCTTGCGCCGTGTTGGCGGCGTCGTAACGGGCATCATGCGTGAAATACCCGAGGATTTCTCGAGGCACGCCGACCATTTTTTCGATCGCGTCATTTTTGAGCGCTCGATTGGCAAGGGCCGGCGGAATCATGCCCACGGCCAGTCGTCTGCCAAGGCATTTCAGCCCAAGTGCGGTGATGTCTCTCGCCCGCATAGGATTGGGGTCGGCGAGCTGGAAGACTTCGCCAATCGACGCGTCACGCAGTCCAAGTTCGGCGAGCGCGCTCGACGCGAAATCGACAGGGACGATGTTCACGACCGTGTCCCCGCGCCCCACATTCATGAACGGCATCCATTTGGGCATGCGCTCAATAATCTTCAGCAGGTAATAGGGCCCGTCGTATTTATCGGTCTCACCCGTGCGTGAATGACCCACGACGATCGCCGGCCGAAAGATGGTCGTTGGGATCGTGTCCATCCGACGCTGGACCTCCATCTCGGCCCAGAATTTCGTGGATTCGTAGTTGTTATGGTGGGGCTGGCCCTCATCAAGCTCGCTCTCAAGGATCAAGCCGGTTCGTTTTCCGCTCACGTAGCAGGTCGATACGTAGTTCAAATGTTTGAACGACGTGCATGCCTCACAAAAATCGAGAACGTTCACCGTGCCGCCGACGTTGACCAGGAAGGCAATCTCTTCGGGCACCGCCAAATCGTAGATCGCGGCCAAATGCCACACGTGCGTGGTCGATCGGCGCAAACCGTCGTAGGTTTCGGGTTCAAGTCCCAATTGCGGTTGGGTGATATCGCCGTGAATCAGCTCAAGGTTGCCCTTGAAATCCGGTGACTCACGCCGAATTCGTGCAAGGCGTTTTTGAGCTTCGGCCTGAAAGCGTTTTTCGATCAAGAAATGCAAATCACCGTGGGGCTCCCGTTTGGCAATTTCTAGGGCGAGGTGGGTCGCCAGAAAGCCAGGGAACCCGGTGACGAGCGAGACGCTAGAAGTCTTTTTCACTTCCTTGACGGATTCGGGCGCTGCCTTCGCGGCTTTGGCTGGCGATGCTTTGGCCGGCTTCTTCCCAGCATCGACGGGCTTGGGAGCCGCTTTCTTCGCGGCCTTGGCCGGCTTCTTCGCGTCCTTGGCGGCCTTTGGAGCCGGCGCCTTCACTGCTTTGACCGGCTTGTTTTGGGCGTCTACAGGCTTTGCAGCCGCCTTCTTACGAGGCGCAGTTTTGGTTTTTTCGGGACTATTTGTTTCGTTTTTG
>JBFFMO010000435.1:0-4582 GCA_041554035.1 Allomicrovenator sp.
ACCGCAAAGAGTCGGCCCTGGCGCAACACAACGAGCCCGTTGCCGATATTTTTGACGATTCCTCCTTCGTCGACACCTTGCTCTTGGTTGTTGGTGATCGTCGCGTTCGAGGGCGAAGCCTCGGCATCCCCTGTGGCGGACATACCGCCGTAACCTTGGGACGCCCCATCGCCTACGGCCGACTTGGAAGCCATGGGCGCGTTCGGTTGCAGACTTCCAATGCCGCCAGCCCGTCCCTCGCCGGGGTCCTCCGAGATGCTGCGCAGATATTTTAAAAACTCCGCTTCTGATTTGAAGCCCTTAAATGAGGACTCAAATCCCTTGGCCCAAGCCGAAGACGTCGCCATAACCAAGAATATCAGGAAAAGCAGAGGGCTGAGTTTCTTCATCGTATATCTCATTCGTTGAAATCCATTCTAACGACATCGCGGCTAAGGCGAAGTTCCCATCAGAACGCGTTTCAAACGATTTGGATCTTGAGATCTGTGTGTGCTCGATAGCGCTCCATTTTTCCGCACTGTGAAGGCACCAATTTTCATCGAGAAAACTCGATTATTGTTTCGTGAAAGGAACAGACCAAACCTCGACCTCTTCCACCCAAAAATAGAGCAAATTCCCTTCAATTTTATATTGCTTGTAGGCTGGTGTCCCGGCGCCGACAAAGAGCTTCAGCATGCCATTCTCAATACCCCACTGCCACTGAGTCTCGCTCCCTGGGAGCCCCTGCGTGCAAGTTCCATCTGCATTGAACCTCCAATAATACTCTTCGCCTTCGGAGATAATCGACCAAGTTCCAAAGAGCGCGGAATCCAAATTGGAGGTGTTATTGGTATTATTATTCTTGGGTGGTTCAGCCGATTTTGCGTTCAGGATTAGCGAATACGATTCCCCTGTATCGCGACGGAGCACTTTCAATTCTGCCCGGCCGAACACTTCCACGTTAAAGGTCACATCACCGTCCGTTGCCAACGGCATGACGGCATTCGTGCAGACCGCGTTTTCGCCTCGACAAATGATCTCGGTGGCCTGAGGCACACGAATCACGCTGGCGGTCACGGTGAACATTTGCGACTCGGCACTCGAGTCTCCGGCTGCACTTGCGATGCTAATCGTTCCAAGCAACGGCGGTGAGTCGAGCACGATGGGGTTATCGGCGCGCAGTGTGTGGTCGATGACCTCTTGAGGCAGCACACCCTCGCGAGCAATGACGACCTCAGCGACCTCGCCTTCTGCGAAATAGGGAAGCGGCAGAGCCACCTCTTGCTTGAAAGTACCGTCGTCCTGCGCTTCCTCGATCAGCGTTCCTCCCGTGACCGCAAAACGCTGAGCGATCTGCACCGTTGGACCGAATGTGGCTCGCAGCCCATCGGCGACTTCCTGTATCAGGGCGACGGCGGCGTCAACGACCTCATCTGGATTAATGCTCGGGTCGCCCTGTGCGGCTTTCTCGATGGTTTCCAGCGCAAGCGCGGGAGGCGTGGGACTGGTCTCGGTGGGTAAATCTTCCTTCTCACCGGTGGTCACATACACCGTGACGTTGCGCTGCACGATATCGGTTGGGTTCATCTCGGTTGCCGTCAGCACAAGGTCTACGCCAGCACCAGGGACGCCCCCAACCACATTTCCGACACCTCCGGTGACACTTTGAACAAAAGTCACTGTTTGGGTCACCGCAAAGGCGCCTCCCTCGTTGGCAATATCGGGCACGTCGTCTCGCGCCTCTTCGAATCGGTCCAAGGCATCGGCAGCCTGGTCGTTACCACTGGCGAATTGATCTTCATTCCACGCTTCCACTTGAGTCGTGATCGTTCGGCGCACATCCCGGGGCAGTTCGTCAAAAAGGTCGATGACCTCCTCGGCGCTGGCATTATCCGAGACCTCAACGCCCTTATCCTTCAAGAGCTTAATCACGGCGGCTCGACTCTCCGGTGTGCCTTCGGCCGTCGTGTAGACCATGCGTTGCGTATGATCGGCGAGCTCTCCGAAGCCCTTCAAAAAGCGGTAGGCGCCAATGCTAAGTGTGGCAATGGCGAGCGCTGCAACGATCAGCGGCTGCTGAACAGTCGCAAGCCCTTGCGGAGTAGTTACGCCGTCATCGGTGCTCAGAGGAAAATAAAGAGCCTGTTGAGCCAAGAATTCCCGCCGATCCCGTTCGGCACTTCCGAGTTCCAGCGCAAACTCTGCGCTCTTTTGGCTCGCGACTTTAAGTTGTGCGCGAAGCGCGTCTCTTTCGCCGCGCCATGCTTGAATCTCCGCGACGGTAGTCAAAGGTAAGGTACGCGTCGCCTGAGTTCGGTCTGCGATCCCGCCCGAGCCGAGCACCAACTCGGCCAATTCCAACGACGTGGAATGCGCTTTTGCCGCGGATTCATTGAACTCCACGAGCTCCGGAGCTGCCACGTTATCCGTCGACACCAGTTCCGGCTCGGTGGATGAGTCGCAGGAGGCGAGGAAGAGCAAAACGACTAGAAACAACGCTCGCATAAACATCTCTCGTTGGAGTCAACGAAATGTTTCGCAAGAACGGTGCCCAAAGAACTTCCCCTGTTGGTCATCATCTGTCTTTTTGAAGTTCCGACAGCAAAATAGTCGAACTAATCGGGGGCGCCGAAGAAACTCGCCCGTTGGACGATGAGCGGGTCGGATGGACCGACATTATCGACGTCCTTTCCCGCATAATCCACGGAATTCAGCACGTAGCGCATGGCGTTCAGGCGTGCGCGTTTCTTACAGTGGGACTTGACCACAATCCACGGACAATCAGAGTGGTCAGTGTGAAAGAACATTGATTCTTTCGCGGTCGTGTACTCGTCCCATTTGTCGAGTGAGGCGAGGTCGATCGGGCTCAGTTTCCATTGTTTCAGAGGATGGATGCGTCGTTCACGGAAACGGCGCCGTTGTTCGTCGCGCCCCACGGAGAACCAAAACTTGATGAGCAGGATGCCACTGCTCACGAGGTGGCG
The DNA here is from genome assembly GCA_041554035.1 of Allomicrovenator sp. Classification (GTDB taxonomy): domain Bacteria; phylum Myxococcota_A; class Bradymonadia; order Bradymonadales; family Bradymonadaceae; genus JBFFMO01. Next base: position 2,964 of record JBFFMO010000435.1, read on the forward strand.
CTCAATCTCGGGCGCCTGACGCATGAAGTCCTCATGCTCCGCCTGCGTGCAGAAACCCATGACGCGCTCCACGCCAGCACGGTTATACCAAGAGCGGTCGAAGAGCACGATTTCCCCGGCGGTCGGCATGTGCTGGAGATAACGTTGGAAATACCATTGCCCCCGCTCCGTTTCGGTGGGTTTCTCCAGGGCAACCACCCGGGCACCGCGCGGATTCAGGTGTTCCATAAAACGCTTGATGGTGCCGCCCTTGCCGGCTGCGTCGCGTCCCTCGAATAGAATCACAATCCGTTGGCCAGTTTCACGCGCCCAGTTCTGGAGCTTCAATAGCTCCACCTGCAGATGGTACTTCTGGTGCTCGTAGCTCTTACGTGAGAGGCGATTCTTGTATGGGTACTTCGCAGTGCGCCAGTTCTCAAGCAATTCAACGTCTGGATGAACGGGCATCGGCGACTCGAACTGCTGCCACTCGAGCAGGGCAGCCTTGAGCGCCACGACATCATCAGGCGACGCACCCTCAAGAATGGCTTCGAGCGTCTGAAGCGCTTCATCGTACTCGATCGGTCGTGGTTTTGACCTATTAAGGATGTCGACGGCGGCCGCGACTTGAGCGTCCTTCGCTTCGGATGCCTGCTGCGTCACTGTAAACGTCTGCACCGCGGCTTCGGTAAGTTCGTCCACATTGGTTTTTGACGAGGTTTTGGCTTTGCGTTGTTTCTGCATCGGATGCTCCATATCTCCGCTGATCAACTTCGACTCAGTGAGACTGCCGAAGACGGTCCCCACTATGCCAGTCTTGGCCCATTAGGTCCAAGACCAAGCCGGCTGCCGCAACCCCCGTGTGGGCCCGAAGTATGAATCGCAATGCCAGGCTGGAGCCTCGCGCATCGAACCACAGAATCGCAAGGCGGGCAGGATGCCCGCGTACCGAGTCACACCACTCAGGGCAGGTGGTATTTCGGGCCGTCGACCGCGCAGATCCGCCCATGTTTGACCTCGTCGATCAGGGCTGAATCCAGGTTCGATAAATGGACCCACCAGCGCGGCATCGGCTCAAATGGCTGATTATTGGGGGTGCTTGCAAGTGCCAGCGAATACAGGTCCAACGGACCATCCGCCGCGCCAAGAATCGTGTGAACGGTGTTTCGATAGGCCGAGATATGCCCGCGAGCACGATCAAAAGCTTGTTCGATCCGCTCGGATCGTTGAACGCCGTGGCCTGGCAGCAATAACTCTATCGGCAATTCTGACAAACGCTCCAGACTCTCGGCGTAGGTTTGAAGGTCGTCACCCATGCCACGCGACAAGGGCGTGGGCGTCGCCAAGATGACATCGCCCGAAAATAGCCAGCCTCTGGACGGCTCAAAAAGGGCGATATGGTAGGGATCGTGGCCACGGGCATCCACGACTTGCAGCTCAAGGTCAGCGACCTTGATCGACGCGCCAAACTCATAAAGGTCGGCGTTTCGCACCGGTTCTTCGCCAAATTCATCGACCATTCCGGCAAAATGATTGCCTTTTCGAACGCCTTTATAGGCCTTTGCCATCATCGTACGAGCGGGCTCGGCAAACGCCATTTCGCCCCAGGCCGACCAATCGGTGGTTGCGTCTTGGTAGGC
>JBFFMO010000436.1:0-4576 GCA_041554035.1 Allomicrovenator sp.
ACCACCCCAAACATTTTAATGATCTCTATATCAACATGGTCAAAGCCGGCGAATCGAGCGGAAATTTGGACACGGTTTTGGACCGATTGACTGAATTTTTGGACGCTCAAATTGAGCTGCGTTCAAAAATCACCGGTGCGATGGTTTACCCCGTGCTGATGATGTTCGTGGGCACCGGCATCATGGGTTTGTTGTTCATCTTTGTGATTCCCAAAGTGACCCAGATTTTCAAGGATCAGGGCGCTGCCCTGCCCTGGATCACCCAATTCCTGATCGGCATCAGCGAAGCCCTGGGCAACTGGTGGTTCATCCTGATTCCAGCCGTTGCTGGCATCGCCTATGCGTTTCGGCGATGGCAAACTTCCGAAAAAGGAAAAGAAAAATGGGACCGCTTTATTTTGAGGGTCCCGGTGATCGGCAATTTGATCCGAATGATCGCCATCGCACGGTTTGCACGAACCCTCGGCACGCTGCTGACAAGTGGTGTTCCATTGCTGCAGGCGCTTGAGATCGTAAAGGACATTTTGGGGAATACTCGGCTCATCGAAGTGATTGAAGATGCACGGGTAAATATCCGCGAGGGTGACAGCATTGCGCAGCCACTAAAACGCTCTGGAGAGTTCCCACCCTTGGTCACGCATATGATTGCGATTGGTGAAAAGTCCGGGCAACTCGAAAATATGCTTGAAAATATCGCGATCAGCTACAACCAGCAGGTTAACGTTAGTATTCAGGCCCTTACATCCCTCCTTGAGCCCCTCATGATCATCTTCATGGGTGGCGGCGCCGGCGCGGTCGTTTTTGCGATCATGCTACCTATTTTGCAAATGAACGAGATGGTGGGCGGTTGATCCGCTGCCAATTAATACGGAGTTAGACATGGAAAACACGGCACAAAAAAATATTCGTAAGACATCCCTTCGTCAGGTCATGGCGACCCAACGCGGCATGACCATCGTGGAGCTGATGATCGTCATGACGATCATCGCATCGATCATGGGTGTGATTGGGTACAACGTGTTTGGTGCGTTGACGAAGGCAGACGTCTCGACCACCAAAATGGAAATCGGGAAAATGACCGAGATGGTCAACACCTACTACCTGTCGTCCAGCCCGCGGCAATTCCCGAACTCTCTTCAAGATCTGACGACTGGTTCGTCGCCCCTCACGAAAAAAATCAATAAAGATGCGTGGGGCAACGACTACATCTTCAAGAAGATCTCGAATCGTGAATTCGAAATCATTTCTGCGGGGCCCGACGGTTCAGAAGGCACCGAAGACGACATCACGTCACGTGAAGAAGAGTAATGATGTGCGTCTGCATGCCTGCGAATCAGCAACGAGACCGATGAAGCGGGCGATTGATTCGCCAATCAATCCGGAGTTAGAAATGGAAAACACGCTACAAAAGAACACACGCAAGACATCCGTTCGTTCGGTCGTGGGGGCCCAACGCGGCATGACCATCGTGGAGCTGATGATCGTCATGACGATCATCGCATCGATCATGGGTGTGATCGGCTACAACGTGTTTGGTGCGTTGACGGAGGCCGATAAGAAAACGACCAAAATGGAAATCGGGAAAATGACCGAGATGGTCAACACCTACTATCTGTCGTCCAACCCGCGGCAATTCCCGAACTCTCTTCAAGACCTGACGACTGGTTCGCCGCCGCTTACGAAAAAAATCAACAAAGATGCGTGGGGCAATGACTACATCTTCAAGAAGATCTCGAATCGCGAATTCGAAATCATTTCTGCGGGGCCCGACGGTTCAGAAGGCACCGAAGACGACATCACTTCGCGTGAAGAAGAGTAATCAGATGTTTCCTCCTCCATCACAATGGAATCCGTGGCATTTCGGCGCGTTTACCTTCACGTTGGTGACGGTTTTGTCGTTTTCGTACATCGCGTTTGCATGCTTGCAGACCGGCCAGGACACCGACGAAGCGATCGTCGCCACGGATATTGCGGTGGTGGAGAATTGTGTCTGGCAGAAATGGGATGAAACCCACGAATTGCCTCAAACTTTGGGCACGTGTGCCCGCCTGGACCCATGGCGCCGCGCTTACGAGTATGAAGCCACTGGGCCCAAGAGCTTCGAGCTCCATTCCATGGGTCCAGACGGAGTCTCAGGCACCGACGACGACACCCGAGGACAATGATGTGCAACGGACCACAAAATCAGCAGGACGGTAAATGATCCATCCCTTTCATCAAAGAAAGGGGGTGACGATCATTGAACTCATGGTCGTGATGGCGATCGTTGCGTCGTTGATGGCTCTTGGCGCGTATTCGCTGGGCATGGTGGGCGGAAACCAACTGCAATCCGACACGTTGCGCATGGCATCTGTGATTAAATACACCTACGCGAACGCCTGTTTGAACAACACGCGCTACCGCTTGGTGATGGAACTTGGGACGGGGAATTACCATACTGAAATCACCGATGAGCCCGTGATTACTGCCTCGGAACAAGCTGCTGACGAAGAGATGTTGACCGAGGAAGCCCGTGATCTGGCCAAAGCCAACGAGCGCGAAAACGACCTCTTTGATGAGACCGAAGAAAACCCATTTGGGGTGAATCGGCGAGTCACTTTTGAACGTGTTCAAGACATCGTCATCAAACAAACCAAGCTCAGTCCGGGAATTACGTTCACCAAGGTGTACACGCCCAAATTCCCCGAACGCCCTCTGGAAACCGGCCGTGCCGCGATCTCATTTTTCCCCAACGGCTACGTCGAGCCCTTGCTCGTCGTGATCAAAGACGAGGAAGGCAATGCGTTTTCGTTGCTCACCGAACCGATGACCGGAAACGTCATCGTTCGCTCGGGCGAACTGGACCCTCCCGAGGGCTTTGCCGAGGCGGAATCCGATGACTAAAAAAGGCTTCACATTACTCGAAGTGATGATCGCTCTGGCTATCCTTGCCTCCGCGTTGACCGTCTTGATGGGCACGATGGCAAATTCGTCGCAGCAGGCGGTTTTTGCCAACGACCTGACCCGCGCGACGCAGCTGGCTCGCTCGAAAATGATCGACATCGAGTACGAGATTTTGGAAGAAGGTTTTCAGTCCAGCGACCAAACCCTCAGTGGCGACTTCAAAGACGAGGGCGCGCCCGACATGAAGTGGACGGCCGACATCAAGATTGTCGAAATCCCTGACACCGCAAAAGAGGAATTTTTAGCTCAAATTAATTCCCAACTTTTTGGTGGCGACCAAGGCGCATTGCAAGGTAACGCGGCGTTTTCATCGATGCTGCCGATGTTGATCGGGCAGTTGCCAGAAATGATCAATAATATCGGCCAAAAAATTCGAAAAGTAGATTTGATCGTCGAATTTCCGTACGGAAAAGGCACGTTCCCGATTCATGTCACCCAATATATCGTCGATCCCAATCTGAACGAATTCAACGTATTCAACGATTCCCCGGCTTTGCCATGAGAAATCGTCGAAATAGCGCCGGGTTCACCATTGTCGAAGTCTTGCTCGCCATTTCGATCGTTGCGGTGCTGAGCGGACTGACCTGGGCAAGCATCTCGCAGATGTACAGGACACGGGACTTGATCCAGGAGCGCTCAGGTCGTTATCAGGCTGTGCGCATCACGATGGAGCGCCTGACCCAGGAGATTGGGTCATCATTTATTGCGGGGCCGGAATTTGGATTCGAAGAAATCCCAGGCGAGGAGGCGACCCCAGCGGATGCCGAAGCCGATGCCCCGGTCCAACCTGTTGAACCGCTTCAAAGCGGGATGATTGGGCGCGACGAGTACATTCACTTTACTTGTTTTTCCCATCAGCGGACCGTCGAGGGTGAGCGCGCGGGAAATATTGCAGAAATCGGATACTTCTTAAGGTCTGAGAGAAACGAAGAAGGCGACCTGCTCAGCGTTCTAATGCGTCGCGAAGACACGACCATGGACGACAACATCACTCGAGGCGGCACCATTCAACGTGTACTCCCTGAGGTTGAGTCGATTTCGTTTGAGTACTGGGATGCCGGAGAGGTCAAACTCGGAACCAACGAGGAAATCGCTCAGGGGCGCTGGGTGGACTCCTGGGACACGACGCGGCGTGAATTCGCTGGGCGATTGCCCACGCGAGTTCGAATCAAGTTGGTGCTTCCTCCCCAGGGGATGATGAGAAATAGCGAGACGTTTACGACGCAGGTTCAGATTCAAACCACTGAGGTCATGGACTTCTAATGAAATGGATTGCCAACATCACGCGGAGGGTACTCGACGCCATGGAGCAACCTGCTCGAGCTCCAAGCTCGCAGCGGGGAATCGCGATTCTGATGGCGATCGTGACCATTGCGTTGATGGCCACGACGGTCGTCGAATTCTCGTACACCAACCGGGTCAATCTGGCGTTGGCATCCAACGAGCGCGATCAGCTCAAGAGCTACTTCTTGGCGCGATCGGCGATGAATATTTCGAAACTCCTTCTTTCGTTTCAGTTCGCCCTGCAAAGCGAATCCCGTGAAACCGAAGACGACATGGGACAGCTGATCGGACGCGCGATGCGTCGGTCGAATTTCCAGATGTATCAGTACGTCGATTTGCTGCTCGGACC
>JBFFMO010000437.1:0-4567 GCA_041554035.1 Allomicrovenator sp.
GGCGTAATATTGAGACGGGTCAACAGCCACGAGGTGCATCGCCAGTGCGATGCCACAACCTGTGATGAGCGTGGCGATGCCGAGGTAAGGGCTCGCATTTCGAACGGATTGAGGGAACTCGTACGAGACAAACTCCCAGACCAAGCGCAGGAAGGTCTTTCGGGTTCCGTAAATCATGATGAACGCGCGCCCAGACAACGACTCCAGGTACTTCAGCAGCGCGACATCGAGCGAGATTTCCCTGGCGATATTCAGGGCTGAGAGCGTTGACCGGTAAAGCATTGGAAGGCGGGCAAGCTCGTCGGGAGTCAGGCCCGAAAGCCCCTCGGCCTCCGCCTTCAGAATGGACGCTTCCAGTTCAAACCAGACTTTCTGCCTTTCTTTTCGAAATCTCGTGCTTCTGGGTTGAGTCATACGAGTTCCCTGCGCTGGATATCGAGATATTTGTTCAGCAACTGGATCGAGACATCCTGCGGAGCGGTATCGATGCAGTGGATTCCCCTGCGTCTCAGGGTCGCGAGGACCTGTTCGCGGTCTTGAAGCAGATCGTTTGCGACCACACTTCGATTGACGTCATTGACCGAAGCCGGTTCGAATCGAACGATTTCGGTGAGCGCGGGGTCGCGAAGTGACACGAAAATCACGAGGTGGCGTCTGGACAAGTGGTCGAGGTTTTCCACCATCAATTCTGCCGAAATGGGGTCGACAAAGTCGGTCATGACCACGACGACGCTTCTGCGAGTGAGGCGCCGTCCGAGTTCGGAGATCGCGAGGGTGAAATTCGATTCTCTCCAAGTGTAGTCGGTGCCGGCCGCTGCGTGCATCAACGTTGGCAGGGCTTTCACCCCTGTCGAGGGAGGCACGTAAGTACGAATCTCACTGTCGAACGTGAGCAGTCCGACTTGGTCTCCGGTGCGCAGGGCTAGGTACGCCAAAAGCATACCTGTGTTGATGGCGTGGTCGAGGCGAGGCATGCCATTAAGCGGCTCGCTCATGAGGCGGCCGGTGTCAAAAGCCAGTACGATACGGTGATTGCGTTCCGTCCGATGTTCGCGCCACAGCAATTTGCGGTGCTTGGCTGAGGCCTTCCAATCGATCATTCGGTGATCGAGGCCTGGGAGGTAGGAACGAAGTGACTCGAACTCGGAGCCGTCTCCCATATTTCGACGTGTTTTCACGCCGGTGAGGAAGGTGTGGTGCGTCGAAAGTCGTAAAGCTGCGCGTTGCACCGCGGAGACGTTGGGGACAACGGCACAAGCTTGAGGCTGTTCTTCGAACGCGATGGATTGGACGAGTCCGAGTGGCCCGGTCCAGCCCAACCAAAGTCCCAAGACATCGATTTTGCCTCGTCGCTCGGCTTTAATCGGAATCAACCACTCACGCTCCGGTCCCGTCACCAGATGTCTTAATATGCCCGCTTCAGCGGCGCCCTTGATTTCAAGATTCAATTCCAAAGATGTTCGGTTGGGAAGCGCGGGTATGGAGACTGCGGCCTGAAGCGGTTCCCCAAAATACGCGAGCTTGGGGACCTTCAAAAAGACCTCCATCTGAGCGCGCGGCAGTGTCATTCCCCAATCAACCACGGCAAGAACGCAGACGCCTATCAGCGCAGCGGCCCATAGGGGCCATATGGCGGGCACAAAGGCGACGGCCACTGCAAAGGGCAACACGGCGAATATGGCCTTTGCCAATCGAGGGGTGGGACGAATCATCTGGGTACCGGGATGCGTTCCGAGATTCGTTTCAGGACATCGACCCCGGTCGTGCCTTCGATTTCGGCGGATGGCGAGAGCACCAGGCGATGCTCCAAGCAGGGAACGAGCAGGGCCTTGATATCATCGGGCACCACGTAGGAACGACCGTTTAGCGCGGCATTGGCTCTCGAAGCCGCGGCGAGCATATTTGCGGCGCGCGGACTCGCCCCAGAGAGCAGTGCTGAATTTTGACGCGTCTCTCGGACCAGGTCGACGATGTAATGGATGATCGGGTCGGCGATGGTGATGGCTGACACCACTGAGCGCATCGCCTGAATCTGGGTGAGATTCAGGAGCGGCAAGACGTTCAGGCTGTCGAGGTCCGTGCCAATGCTCTGGTGTCCATGTTGTCGCACCATTGCAACTTCAAGATCTCGCGTGGGGTAGGTCACTTTCACCCGGAACAGGAAACGGTCGAGTTGGGCCTCGGGCAAGGGGTAGGTTCCCTCTTGTTCGATGGGGTTTTGCGTGGCGACCACCATGAATCCGGCTCCCAGATGATGGGAGGTGCCGTCCAGGGTCACGCGACGCTCCTGCATCGCCTCAAGTAAGGCCGATTGGGTCTTGGGCGGCGTGCGATTGATTTCGTCAGCCAAGAGGAGTTCGGCAAAAATGGGGCCTTTGACGAGCGTGAAGGAGCTCGTTTGGAAGTCGAAGAGGTTGGAGCCGATCAAGTCTCCGGGCATCAAATCTGGGGTGAACTGAATTCGGCCAAATTTCAGGTCGAGCAGTCGTGCGAATGTGCGGGCGAGCAGCGTTTTCCCCGTGCCGGGCACGCCTTCGAGGAGCACATGGCCTTGGGAGAGCAGGGCGATGAGCATCAGGTCGATGGCCGATGTTTGACCAACCACAATCCGGCTGACTTCGTCACGAAGCTGACCAACGGTGTGTTGAATTTGTTCTGGGGTCCACTCACTCATGAAGCAATTCCTGTCGAAGTAGGTAGGTCTCTTTGGCCAGAGCCAGAATCTGTCGATCCAGTGTGGGGCCACGCGCAAACGCGAGCGTTTCTGCACGGTCTACGATATTAGCGAGATCCGTTTGGATCCCACGGGCGTCGATACGTTCCTGCAACCACTTCACTTGGAGGTCAAAGTCTGCGGCGGGCGCATGAAGTTTGGCACAGAGATCCAAGATGTTCGCGCGGACGTATCGAGAAATCATGTGTCCCGAATGCCCGCCGAATGCCATGAGCTCAGCCGCGTTTTGGATCATCGCTTCCTTGCCGAGCGGGAGGTCCAGGTTGGCCGACTTGGGCCTGCCCAACCGCACCAACGCCATCCATCCGAAGACCAGAAAAATCAGCGTCAATTGGCCGGTCAGCGGGGTATTGGGCCATGAGGTCAGGAATCTGCCAATGGTTGGCGGGTGAATATGGCCGTGCGTCGTCTCATCGATAACCACGTTCGCACTCGATCCGGCTGCATCACGAATCACGCGCCGAGCCAGATTGGCCATCGCGGTTTCGTCCTGCCGGAAGTTTGCAAAGATGTCGGGATCACTGACGACCCAACGAACTGAATCTTCGCTGTGCCTGGCCACCAGCACGCCATCATCGCAATCGATGATCGTTTCGCCCCATGCGACGTTAAGCAATTGAGCGTTTTGAATCTCGAATTCAGTGCCATCTTGGTCCCTGCAGGTGGTCGAGGCGACCCGTTTTAGCACCAACGCTCGGTCGAACGCGTCCGCGGCCCATTGCGAGTCCGCAAGTGTCTCAAGTCCATGCCTTGAAATATGCGGGTTACGCACGTCGGCCGGAGAGCCCCAGCGTTTGGGAATGGCCACCAAGACCGGCGTTTTGAGCTGATTGATTCGGTCAAAAGCGTCAAGGCCGATGCGGTTACGCGAAGATAAGTAGGGCTCGAGGACCAAGACGAGGTCTGCGCCAGATCCAACCACTTCGGTTGTGTGGGTGCTGATTCGAACGTTGAATCCGCCGTCCTCAAGATTCCGGGTCAGTGCTCGGTGTCCAAGGGCTGACACGCTGTAGGAATCGTTGCCGGAACTGCGTGTGATCGAGAATCGGTCACCGAAAAAGAACCACACCATCGTCGCGGCGAGTGAACAAACTCCAGCGACGATCGCTGCGCGATAGGCACGGGATTTCCAGTTCATTTTTCCCCCATGATGATCTGGCCATGAAGCGCAATCGCCCGCAGGTACTGGTCTTCAGTCGCTATGATTAGAGCGAAGACACACGACTCGGAGATACCAACGAGCTCGGTGAGTGGACCGTGCCCTGTTTCGATATGCGCGGCGATCTCGCGGCAAGTGATGTGGGGTGATTCCACGATCGCGAATCGTGGTGACAACTGAGTCAGCGCGTCCAACAGGAGTGCGTGAATCGCCACTTCCCATCGGGATTCGACGGCGTGTTCGTGATGGGGAACGGAAGCGGTGATTTCACGAAGTTCATCCAGGGCATTTCTTGATGCCTCGGGCGAAGTCGGGAGACTAAATCTCCGGAACCGCCGAAAGATTGTGGCCAAGATGATTAAACAGAGCACGAGCAACAGGCCGATCCCCAGTGCTTTCAGAATGGGCATGACGTCGAGGTCTGGGCCGTCCAGCGATTTCAGCCAATCTTCGAAATCCTTCAACCACCCAGGAGGTTCGACGTCGACAATGGGTGGGCGTGGTCCTTCGATCCCCTGTCGAGGAACGCGGTCAGCAAGCTCGCCGTCAACGTCTTCATCGTAGGCTGAGTCTTCATCGTAGGCTGAGTCGTCGTAGGCTGAGTCGTCGTAGGGCGCTGAGTCGTCGTAGGGCGCTGAGTCGTCGTAGGGCGCTGAGTCGTCGTAGGGCGCTGA
>JBFFMO010000438.1:0-4563 GCA_041554035.1 Allomicrovenator sp.
CCACAGGAAGTCGAAACCCCAGACGAAGGTACACGAAGTGATTTGAAATCTATTTCAGACCACGCTGCGCCCAACCCCAGGCCAAACGTCAACATCACCCAAACATATCGAGCTTTTATCGCGGTCATATCGAATCGCCTTCGACAATTCTGCGTGAAACCACAAGTCTTTGGAGCCCATCTTCAAACTGATGCACTTCAACACAGACCAATGTTCCGGGCGGATACTCCCATTCCTCGTTGTCCGGGTCATATTCATCGGCACCCAAGACAAAAACCATGGGTCTGAGCTCTTGCGAAAGGACGGGACGGAAGACCTCCGTGCCTTCGTTTAATAACCTCACATAAACGATTTGGTTGCGCATTCAGGCCTCCTAGCTCAGCGCCGAGATCAGGCAAGGCAGGCTTCCTCGAAATCCAAGACATTCTTGGCCGACTCTTTGTCGAGGAAGGCTTTCACGTAATCGTAGTCAATCAACGGAGGCACATCTACGGCCACCAAACGCCCATTGCATTCGGATGAACATCCTATAGCGTCTAATCGCGTCCGCACCGCGGCAATGTCTTTTGGGTCCTCAAACCAAAGACGAACCGTTGAATGGCCGCCCGCCGCCACTACCCCTGTAAAGTACAACATCTCATGTCGAAGTTCGGCGGAAACTACGTCGTTCCATGAAACGCTGTAAGCATAAAATGGAATGTTATCGAGCCGATAATCAGTGCCGTCGGGAACAGCCCACATGCTCTCTAAGACAAATTCGCCTTCGCTTTCGACTTCAAAGAGGATTTTGACATGTACATTTTCATCCACGACGAATCGCTCGTCTCGGCTCGTGACGAATCTCAAGCCAGCTCAAACACAAGCCAAGACCTGCCAGATAGCCCCGCAACGCTGCACTTTGTGAATCATTGCCCCACAGCAAATCCGGGAACGGCAAGAACAACTCGAAAACTTCTCGAGCTTCTTCATATTCGGCTGCCACCACGTCGTCGACGAGTCCACGCATCACGACACTCTTGCAGTGTTTGAGGGCCTTTTTGGCGTCGCTGGACATCGTCGTGGACATGCCTTTTTCGAGACTCCCCAACACGTACGAAATGAGCCCGACCTCAGAAATCTCGACAGCCGCCGATTGGGAGGGAATGTCCGGGATGTCTTCCGCAGGGCCAACAAGCTGCTCCGTTACCCATGCGTACATCATGATTTCAAAAAACGCGTTGCGTCCTAGCGGGGACCATTTTGGCTGCGCTTGATGGTCCACCAAACGCATGACCGGGGCGTAATGGCGCAATTCGGCTAATCGCAACACGATCCCGGGCGGTATCTTCCCTTTAAACAACCACGAAGAATTGCCAAAAATCGCGTCACTAAAGAGCTCGTGATCCGGATATCTATCGACATCGCCAAAGGCAGATCCAAAAATCCCCGGAGACCTGCCTGCTTCGTTGAAGAAGCGCGCGTCTAGCGAACTTGCGATGTTAAAAAACTCGCTCAATCAACCCCCTCAGCATTCAATATTCCTCTTCCGGCAGAAGCGGCAGTCCCAGACGTTTCCGTGCGGTGTTGCTGACTGTGTTCCACTCATCGTAGATCAAATGCAGCAGGACTTCCTCATCCGAACGGTGATGGCGATCGATACGGTCCCGTACGCCATCGCTTGGGTCGTCCACCATCTTAAGCAAGAGCTCTTTGGTCAACTTTAGTTTCACCGACACCATTGAACGTACACGATCATCGGGGTCGTCTGCCAAAATCGCCAGAATCTCGATGGGGATATTCTTGTTGTGGGCGACGTCAAAACGTGGCTCCGGATAGCGGTCGATGACGTCAAGCCATGTCTCTATGCTTGCGTGCATATGCGCCGCTTTTTGCCCCTCCAAGGGGTCCTCATGCATCACCCAATCTTGTTCTGTCTTAAGCCCGAGTCGCAATGCAGGCCCTGCGTACCCAATCACAGTGCCGGCGACGACTTGCCCGCCTGATACCCGACTACCTGAAACCTGAAACCCGATGCAGGCCATTGGGCCTGCGGACCCATCACAGCTCCGCGTTCCGCATCACACCGCTCACCGCCAAGTGCTCACTGCTCACCGCTCAGCTCACCCGATTCCGCATATGGCCCGCCAAATGCCGAAAAGCCGACATCAACTGGTGTTTCACTGTTTCGTTCACAGTCGCTGACGTGGCGACCTCCATGCAGGCGATCCACTGCGCCGCTTCTTCGTCGCCGATCGCAAAGGGCATATGGCGCGCCCGCAGACGCGGATGGCCATAATGTTCGACGTAGAGATTCGGACCGCCCGTCCAGCCGCTCAAAAACATGAAGAGTTTATCACGTGATAAGCGCAGGCTTTGGGCGTGCATCTGGCGGATCGTCAGCATTTCTGCGTTCTGGTCCATTTCGTCGTAAAAGAGGTCGACCATTTTTCGCAAAACTTCTTCACCTCCGATTTCTTCGTAGAGGGTGGGCAGATCTTCGCTCATGAACATATCCTGATGGTTGAAGGCTCAGAGTTTTCCATTTCACCACAAAATCTGCTAAATCAACACGCTTGGCCACAGAGTTCGTGGAGGTTCGAATGTTGATCAGATGGATGGTTGTTTTTGGGATGATCTTCGCGAGCGCTTGCTCCGATGACGAGACTGCCGGAACGGCGAGCACGAATAACGCCACCACAAATACGGATGTGCGCGATCAACAGACGATACCGAATCTTCCCGATACCTGTGACGGGTGTTTCGAAGATGGCGTCTGCGTGCCAGGTACCGAACGCAATTCGTGCGGGTCCACAGGCGGCTCCTGCGACGTGTGCCGTGATGCCGAGGAATGCACCGATCGCGTTTGCGTTCCTAAACGAACCTGCACCGCCGACACCTGCACGGGCTGCTGCAACGAAGCCGATGAATGCATCACCGGGACCGAGGCACTCGCCTGCGGAACAGGCGGAACTTCATGCGAAGCGTGTACGGACGGCGCCGCGTGCATCGACCAACGATGCACCACAAGTTGTGGACCGGATAATTGCGGCGGCTGCTGCGACGCGAGCGGACAATGCGTAACTGCCACTGACGACGCCACGTGCGGCGCGGGTGGTGCGGCATGTCAGGACTGCTCAGCGACGGGATCGACCTGCTCTGGAACGGGATGCGTGGCGCCAGCGTGTTCCGCCACGTGCACAGGATGTTGCATGGGCGACACCTGTGTCTTGGCCACCAGCAACGCTCAGTGTGGAAATACCGGAAACGCATGCATGGCGTGTCCGACTGGCCAGTCGTGCACCAATAATGCGTGTGTTGTGGACATGACCAGCACCTCGGGGCTCTGGGATATCGTGTTGATCGACGGCGAAGTCGATTTTTACGATTACGACTTCTCGACCCCACCCGACACTTACCTCAGCGTCTACTTTCAAGACCCCGCGACACAAACCACTTACTATTACGAGACTTACGACGACGAATCGTACTCACCTGTATGGAATGAGACCATCGAAGGGGTTCCTACAGCCTATGTTCTGAATGGATTTGTCTTCGAGATGTGGGATTACGATGACTTTTCGGCGGATGACGAGATATGTACGTTGGTAGGCATCCCAACGATGGCCGATTTGGGCGGTCCCATTATCACGACCGTCTGCACTGAATATCCTGATGTAAAAGTTCGTTGGAAAATCGTAGCACACCCATGAAAATCAAACGTAAAAGAGCATTTAACGGCAAAGCGGCATGTCCGTGTGGCAATAACCTTCCATACACGGAATGTTGCCAACGTTTTCACCTCGGGGAGCTTCCCGAGACGCCCGAACTCCTGATGCGGTCGCGTTACACAGCCTACGCAAAGGGCATGGTCGACTATATCATCGATACGACCGACCCAACCGGCACGGCCTGGGATGCGGACATGAGCGAATGGATCATCCGAATCCGTAAATTCGCACAAAAGACCACATTCGGCGGCGTAAAAATCCTTGCGAGTTCGGTCGACGGAGACGAAGGCGTCGTCCGTTTTCACGCGAAGCTCACTGGAAAATCTTCAGATCTTTCATTCACAGAAAAGAGCCAATTTGTTCGACGTGAGGGCCGCTGGCTCTACAACGAGGGCGTGGTTCAATAGTCAGGGGAAACATGCGTAACTTAATCTTGGGAAGCCTAGCGATGGCACTGGTCTGCACGTCGTGCTCGGATGACTCTAATCCCAGCACAACGTCCAATAATCAGACCAATAACCAGACCAATAACGGTTCGAATAACCAGTCCAATAACGGCTCAGATGCCGGCATGGACGCAACGGATCTTCCAGCCCTGACACCTGATCGGGCCTGTGATTCGTTGGTGGAGTCGTATTGTTCGCTTCCCTGGCCCTCGAACGCATTTTTGGTTCCAGATTCCGAACGCGTGACCGGCCAGACCCTGGTTTTTGGCGAGGACACTCTGCCACCGAATAAACAGGGTGTTCATATCGCGCCGGAGCCGTATAGCCGCCGCGACGGATACGGGCTGAGCGCTCCTGCGATCGCCCTTTTCCCCAATGTCGATGCGAGCCGCATGCCCACCGAATACTCC
>JBFFMO010000439.1:0-4551 GCA_041554035.1 Allomicrovenator sp.
GCTGATGAGGGCGACAGTATCGCAGCCGAGAGAGGCTGTTGAGAAAAGGCCGATCATGCCGGTCAGCGCAAGTGCGCGACGCTGCTTGAGAGAGCCAAATTTCTTTCCAAAGGTCATCGTGAAATTCCCTGGACTCGGTTAGAGCAGTGAAACAATTTTATCCGCTGCGCCAAGAAACGCGCAGAGACAGCCACTACACAGGCCGAAGGTTGTACTCGAAGACCTACCCCATTGCAAGTATGTGAGGGTGTGTAGGCGTGTGACTTTTTTGATTTGGGCGAGCGAGCCAAGAACGACAAAAGCCCCGTGGTTTCACGGGGCTTTTATCTTCATGCGCAGACGCGGGCTCGAACCGCGGACACCGGCCTTTTCAGGGCCGTGCTCTACCTACTGAGCTATCTGCGCAGCTCACCTGAGCGAGGGCCGGTTTATAAGAGAGGCTTTCTCTGGTGTCAACTGCTTTCAGGCACGTTTCGATGATTCAATTATCTCGCGTGCGAGCGTCGCCTGAAACGCCAACTCGTGGGCGTTGGTGATCTCATGTCTGAAGTCATTCATAAACGCGTAGATAGCCAACATGAGCCAATGGCCATTGCGGTTTGGCGCGTTTCCGAGCGCCGCACAAAAGATTGGATGTTCGACATTCACCAGCAGGGTACCCAGATCGCGGCGAAACGAAACCAGGGGCCCTTCGGCACCGGCCGCGGTGCCTACAAGAGTGGGTGTTTGGAAGACATCGGGGCGGAGGGTTTGGATGCCGCTGCGCACCCATTCAATGAGTGCAGCGTTGTTCTTTTGCGCTTCGGGCAAGATCGCGGGAGGTGGGTTCGCTTTGACAAGTCGACCGTCACAGATGCTTTCCAGCCACTGTCCTTCGACCCCGGCCAAGTTGGAGATCGTTGAGCGCCAGTGATCGGGCAGCCCAAGATTCGCATCATAAAGATGCCGAGTGATGAGATGTCGTGCGTGCAGTGGGATTCCGTGCACGGATTCAAAGAGCGGCAGCTGCAGGATCATCTCCGCGACTTTGTCTCCGCTGCGCAGTATGCCTTCATTCACATCGATATGAGCTGACGCGTAGTCCAAAAGGACTTCGATCGCTCGCTGTCGGTTGTCGGTGTCGCCTCTGGCAACCGAGGCGTGCAGCTCATGGATCAGGGATTGCGCACGATCGAGACAGAGCCGTTCGACCTGTCGAAGATCCTGTTTGGCTTCTCCGTCCCAAAACAGTTCCCCGCAGATGCCGTAGTGAGCGGCGATCGCATCAAGGTTGAAGACTTCTTTACGAGTGAGGTCAAAAAACGAGACGTGGGGGCGTTCTTGTTGGACCAAAGGGATGCCGATCGTACCGCGCAGCCCGAGTCCCGAAACGTCGAGCGTGCGCAGGTATTGAGGCATCGCAGAAGCCGACGTGTCGAACGAATCAGGTTCGGAAGCGGTGCGAATCAAATCCGCGCGATCCAGCAACCGAGCCAAGAATGGATTTGGCGCCAAGATCAGATCGCCGCCTGGCGTCCAGGGACGGAGCGTAGTGATCGACTTGAGTGACGCGGCGTCGGTTGCCCAGCCATCGGCCATGAAGATCCGTTTTGAGGGTGCCGTGGCGGCAAATGCCACCAAATCGTCCATCGAAGCGAGCTGGTCATCGATGGTCTTGAAAAGCGGGCGTTTTCGGATCTTCTGAAGGTCTTTTTCGGGCGAAACATGGACGGCGTAGTAGGCGAGATGACGGCGAGCATGGCGGCGGTAGTCCTCCGAAACCTGAGTTTCACGTCGGCTACGAAAAGCGAGCCAGCTGAGTTGGATGACAAGTTCGGATTCCACCGTGTCCGACCACTGCCCCTTCCCTTCTACCAAGAGAGGATGATCGGGATAGGTGCGAAGGCCGAGGGCAAAATCTCGTACTTGAAAGCCGGCGGTTTCAGCCAGGATGTCACGATGGTCGAGGCGCACAAACGAAGCCTCACCGACCATCCTGATCATGAGGGCCTCTTCCAATTCATCAACTTCGATCACGGCCGAGGTGTCGATGCCGTCGAGCGCTGCCTTTTGTCCACGAATGGTGGCGTAGATCAATCCACCGGAGCGATCCATCAACTCCGAGAGTTCGCCCAACGTGATTCGAGGACGCTTCTGGAGGGGCGAGTCGAAGCCGTCCGCGCCTGCACGCAATAACGGCAAGGTCATCATCGAACGAGGCGCATCGGGTGTCGGAACCCACTCATTGGTGACACCTTTGGCTTCGGTCCGCAGGCTCAACATCACGCTGCTTGAAGCACGGCGCAACATCATGGACATGGCGTTGGTTGACGTCGAATCTGACGGGATGCGCGAAAGCACCGAATCCATGAGTCGGTCGATCTCACGCAGTCTGGCCTCAACGACGATGTTGGCCACAAGTTCGGCCACTGTCACGCCGCCGGGTTGCACGGCCGTCAACACCGCGCTCGACGCGATATGTGGCAGGTCGATGACGATATGGACGCCGGCTACGATCGAAATCACGCCCACCCAAACCATCCGTTCGGCGATACGCACTTCGCATACGGATTGCCCGCGAACGGGTTCATCTGCAGGAATATAAGCAGTGGCCGCTACCTCTGCGCTCTCGCTGAGGGCCGATAAAAACGAAGCAACCGGCGGGAACGCACCAAATTCAAGCAATGCGCTCGTGAGTGAAGGAAGATCGATGGAATCCAGGCGGGTCGCGTCGACGAGCCAGGGTGGCGGAGGCGGCAGGGCAAGGGGTTGGCCGAAAAATTCGAGTTCGTCCTGCGTGAGCAAGGGGAACATCACGGGCGTTGGGGCCGCGAGCACCGATAGTGATCTTGGGTCTTCTTTCCCGAAAATCAGCACAGGTGCGCTCAGGACGCGCCCAAACTCCTCCGCGAGCGAAACGGAGTCCGGGGTTAAGACTTTATGGGCGGGGAATGCCAGAATCGAAGACGCCGACTTGGCAATCTTGCGCAGGTCCATGGGCATCATGGGCGTGGGATCGCCCAGGCGGTGGACGTCAAACGTGGCTGCGCCGGTCTCACCGCCGATCAATTTTGCAACGTAGGGCCGCAACCTCAACCACATTTCCTTGAGCACATCGTCATCGACGATGGCGGCGTGGTCGGCCGTTTTGCGAAGCTTATTGAACGAGATCACGCCGCCGATCTTCTGTTTATCGCCAAAGTCATGAGCGATCGATTGAACCCAGACCCCGAAGGTGAGAACCCTGAAGTGGGCGAGGTTGGCCGTCGTTGCGACCCCGATCACGCCGTAGAAGTCGCCTTCATCGAAGGTCACGGTTCGTTTGTAGCCCGCGATTCTGGGAATGCGCGTGGTGGTGTAACCAAAAATCGCATCGTCGTTATAGAGCAGGGGTACGGGTGCGGTGATGCAACATTGTTCGATGATATTTCGTTCTTGAGGTTGGGCATTTCCCAGCTTGGATCGGTTCAGACCCGCAGCCCGAATATAGGTGCCATCCAGGGCAAATTGGGGCGTTCCAACTTCAACCGTCGTGCCGCCAGCGCTGATCACCACACGCGTTGTGGACTCAAGGGTTCCACTGCCCGACTCGATGATCACGGATGAGGGTTCGGCCAGCATCAACGCATTGACGCCAAGTGCCAATTGACGAAGCGCGGCAAGGTCGAGGCGGTCTTTTGACGTGAAGAGGAAATCAAAAAGCTGGGCGAGTTCGTCGGCGGAAAAGCCTCCCCCCACGTAGGACATAATGGTCGCGCTTTCTGATACTCGGATATCGATGTAGGCGGCGCCGTTGGCATTCGCGGCTTGAATCAGTTCCAAGATGTAGTTGTACGGCGTCGCGAGGGCGAATTTCCGCATCTTTTGGATGGCCTGTTGTCGCGCAACCGTGAATCGACGTTTTTCCTTGAATTCACCGGGTTGCCGGCTTCGTGCGATGACTTCGTCGATGCTGCTCATACGGACTCCCTTGCGGCGCCCATCAGCGCTGCATCCATGGCCAGATCCCTGTCGTCCTGCAGCAGCAAAGCCTTGGCCAAACAATAGGAAGCAAGCTGCCTATCGATGGCGTAAAGGCGCAACAAGAGCAGAAAATGTGGATGTTCGCGATTTACCGCAACACCGCCTGCTTGGCCGAGCGACCCATGTTGTGGTGGCAATTTCAGTTGTCCGATGAGCGCTTGTTGCACCAAGAAAATCGGAACCGACACGGCATCGAGCGGGGTGAATGTTGTGAACGGCTTGAGCTTTGGCCCCATGCCGCGGACCAAGACACGATGTGTGTCCTCTAAGAATGGCGTCAATTCGGGTGCGACTTCGTCGTCGAGGCTGACCGGCACGTAGACCTGGCGCGGGGACATCAGGCCCCTTGCGATCCGGGGACGGTAGGACGAGAAGAAGTCGATCACGGCCCCCTTGAAGGTCGAGGCGGCGTGTTTGCTTGCGTAGGACAAAAGGATTTCGGTCAGCGACGACCAAGGGAAGATACCCGATTCTTGGGAGCCGGTGCTGCCAAAGACCACGGGTATATTTGCTTCGCTAAGCCGTTTTGAGAGCTCCGTGGGCACCTCA
>JBFFMO010000440.1:0-4551 GCA_041554035.1 Allomicrovenator sp.
CGACACTCAATACACAGCCTGGCGTGTTCAGGTCGTTCGAGATGATCGCGGCCTGATCGACTTGCTTGAGGCCAATAAGGTCAAATACGAAGCGCAATACGCCAATGGTTGCGACGGGGAATCTCTGGCGGGCTGGATCTTTCCGCTCCTGATGCTCCTCTTATTATGGCAATTCGTTTTTCGACGCATGAACCTGAGCGGTGGCGGGGCGAATCCAGCGATGGGCTTTGGCAAAAGCAACGCGAAGCTGAACCTGGAACAAGCCACAGGCGTGACCTTTGAAGACGTCGCTGGGTGTGACGAGGCCAAAGATGAGCTCGTGGAAATCGTGCATTTCCTGAAAGAACCAGAACGTTTCACGCGTCTCGGTGGCAAGGTTCCTAAGGGCGTCTTGCTCGTTGGACCTCCAGGCACGGGTAAGACTCTGCTCGCCAGAGCGGTGGCCGGTGAAGCCGACGTGGCTTTCTTCAACCTCAGCGGATCGGATTTTGTCGAAATGTTCGTTGGTGTAGGAGCAGCGCGAGTCAGAGACCTTTTTGCCCAAGCTAAAACCCACGCGCCGTGCATCATCTTTGTCGACGAATTGGATGCGATCGGGAAGTCCCGTACCAATCAGATGCAGAGTAATGAAGAGCGTGAACAGACCTTGAACGCCTTGTTGGTCGAGATGGACGGTTTTGAGAGCAACGCGAATGTGATCTTGCTCGCCGCGACAAATCGGCCAGAGGTCTTGGACCCCGCGCTTCTCAGGCCAGGACGCTTCGACCGTCAGGTCGTTGTGGACCGACCGGATGTGAAAGGCAGACACCAGATCTTGAAGGTTCATGCGCGTCGAATCGTGATGTCCGAAGATTTGAATCTGGAGCAAATCGCGAAGCAGACGCCTGGTTTTGTGGGCGCGGACCTCGCAAATATCGTCAACGAAGCGGCTCTTCTGGCGGCTCGTAAGGGCAAGGACTCGGTCGAGACCGCTGACTTTAACGAAGCCATTGAGCGAGTGATCGCGGGCCTCGAGAAAAAGAGCCGTCGCCTGAACGAAAAAGAAAAAAATATCGTGGCCTACCACGAGACAGGTCATGCGATCGTTTCCAAGGCGATCGAAGGTACCGATCGGGTGCACAAAGTCAGCATCGTGTCGCGCGGCATTGCGGCGCTTGGGTACACGCTTCAGATTCCCGACGAAGACCGCTACCTGATGACCCATAACGAGATTCTCGCCAAGATTTGTGGGTTGTTGGGCGGGCGCGCAGCAGAGCAGATCGTCTTCAAAGACATCTCAACCGGTGCTTCCAACGACTTGCAGCGGGTCACCGATCTGGCGCGTCGTATCGTGGTCGATTACGGAATGAGCGCGGTGTTGGGCAACGTCTCGTATGGTGATGGCGAGAGCTATCTTGGGAATATGGGCGTCTCGAGCCGGAAGTACTCTGAGAAAACTGCAGAGACGATCGACGAAGAGGTCCAGAAAATCATCTCCACGATGTACGAGCGCACACTCGCAATCCTGCGCGAGAATAACGAGATTTTGATCGAAATGAGCGAACGCCTCAAGGAGATCGAGGTCTTGGAAAATGACGATCTGGAAAGCTTTTTGGATCGCGTGAAACCATTCCGTGAGATGGGATTCGACGGGAGCACCTTCTAGTGGCTCTCGACGTCGTCGCCATGGCGGTGTTCTTGGCGCTGGCCTTCCTGGGCTGGCGATCAGGTCTCACCAGTCAGCTGATTCGCCTTGGAGCGCTTGCGGCTGTGGTGGCCGCCAGCCCCTTTGTTGCGGCTGTGCTTCGTGAGTCCTTTTTTGGCGAAGTCACCGTGAGCGAGCCGATGATCGAGGGCGCCTGCCTCTTTGCATCCGGAATCCTCATCTATTTTGGAATCTCTTTGGCGGGCTGGTTGGCCGTTCGGACGATGAGAAAGGCCAGTGAGACGCTCTCCAAAACGGATCGGGCAGCGGGCGGGCTCGTTGGTGCCTTGAAGGCGGCGCTGATTGTTTACCTGCTCGTTTTTGTGGCGATTTTTGTCGAGAAAGGCCTCGAGAAAACAGACCCAGAAGACAACCTCAGGATTCGTGACTCAACACTCAGCGCCACGGTCAAAGAGAATAACGTGCTGGCCCCGTGGTATCTGCCCAGGCTTGGGACGGTCCACGACATGGTGAAAGTGGCGGTCCTGGCCAAGGAACAGAATCAGTCTCAGGTTCTGCGCGATAACTCGATGGCCTCGGACGTCTTGAGGCGCGACCGCATCAAAGCCCTCCTGGCAGACGAGGCGTTGGTCGATTCAGTCTTGCGCGAGAGCTATGCTGAGATGCTGGCAGACGGGCGAATTCGCGATCTCTTGAGAGATGACGAACTCATGAAAGTGGTGGATGCGGTGGATTGGGCGGCCTTATCGGACGCGCTCGAGCCCAAAGAGCCCAAAGACGACCAGAAACCCAACAAGATTGAGTTCAAGGTCGATTCCTAATTCAGAGCAACTCGACGAATTCGAAGCCCTCGGTGGAGCCTTTTCCTTGTCGGATCACCGTCGGGTAGTCGGTCGTGAAATCGATCACGGTCGACGGTGCTGGGAAGAGATATCCCCCGTCGATCACGGCATCAATCGAATGCCCGTAAAGATCTTGAATCGTCCACGGATCGGGGATCAATTCGCCATCGCCCAACGTGGCGCTCGTTGTCGTGATCGGGTTGCCCAGAGCTTCAACAATCGCCGCTGTGATTTGGCTGTCGGGCACGCGAATGCCCACGGTCTTGCGCTTGGCCAACATGATCTTGGGCACCAGCTTGGTGGCTTCCAAAACGAAGGTGTAGGGCCCAGGCAACAAACGCCGCATGATTCGGTGCGCATGATCGTTGATGAACGCGTACTCAGCGACACTCGAAATATCTTTGCAGATGAACGAGAGCGGGCTGTGTTCCGGCTGGTTCTTGATATCCGTGACGAGCTTATGCAGGCGAGTGACTGCGGCTCGGTTCATGATATCACAGCCAATGCCGTAGACGGTGTCGGTGGGGTAAGCCACCAATCCACCCTTCTTGAGGATGTCGACGACCTGTTGGATTTTTCGAGGTTGCGGATGGTCCGCATTCATCTCGATGATCATGGTTTGCTCTTAGGCAGCACAATATCGGGTTTTTTAGGATGCGCTTTGTAGAAGAGCAACGTCTTCCCAATATGTTGAGCGAGCTGCGCATTTGCGGCTTCGTGAAGCGCTTCTGCGGTGGCTTCTGCCTCGTCGGCATCATGAACTTTGACCTTCACAAGTTCGTGCGCAAGCAGCGCCGCTTTGAAGTTTTCGATCACGCCTTCTGAGATGCCTTTTTGACCGATCAAAATGATTGGTTTAAGCGTCTGGCCCAGACTCTTCAGAAAGCTACGCTGCTTTCCGCTCAGAGCCGGGCTAAGTCGTTGTACAAGATTCGATGTTTCTTCTTCTGTCATATCTTAGCCTCACCAATGGTGGGCGATTTATCATGCTAATCGGTGCTTAACAACGTCGAAACGGTTCGCTATGCTGCCGCGTCAATTCGCCTGAAGCGAAGTGGTGTCAGGTTGAATTGTTGGTTTGAGTTAGGAGTGGTCGGTGAAAGTTTGTCCGACATGTCAATCGGTGTTCTCAGGAGGCGAAGTCTTCTGCCCCAACGACGGGTCTGCGCTTGAGGAGCAAGCAGCGCGAGGCGCGCTTGCGGGCGCAATATTAGGGAATTTGGTAAAATTGGAGCGGCTTGAGCATGCCGACGTGATGGGCGAGCGCTACTCCGGGCGCATGATTGAGGGTAAGCGGCCATGTTACGTAACGGTCTTTAACGCAGCGTTTTCGCCGTCCCCCAATGCCCCCAAACTTGTGGAAACGGCGAGAGCCAAAATTGCGTCTCCGGTGCCCAGGCAACTGACGACGCTGCTACAGGTTCAGTTTTCTCATTATCCGCCTTTTGTGATCGAGACCGCGCCGCGCGGTCCTAGCTTGCACAGCTTGCTGGCTGAGCGACGTCAGCTGGACTGGCGCACTGCCGCCAAGTTAACCGCCAATGTTGCCCGCTTGATTGAATGGTTGGCGGCACAGGGCGTGACTCACCATGGGCTTCATCCCGCTTCGATCTATGTGACCGACCTGCTCAATGGTCGGGTGCAGCTTGGTGAATGGTACAGCGAAGATGCTCAGTGGGTTGATAATCCAATGCAGACGCTCGCCGGATCGGCGGGGAAATTTGTGGGTTATGTGGCGTATATGGGGCCCGAGCTCGCCATGAAGGGCCGCGCGGGCGATCTCCGCAGCGCCGTCTATGCACTGGGTGTGCTGCTCTACGAATTGATCGTGGGCCGGCCGCCGTTCTCGGATCCCAATCCTGCCGAAGTGTTGCGACGCCATATCACCGAACACCCCATGCGCCTTTCGCTCGCGCGCGGCGGCGGATTCGCCCTGGACCAAGGCGATGGTGGTGCTGCTGCTGTCCACTGGCATCCGACGCTCAGAGGCGGTCGGCGTTACCTTGGACGACCTCGACCTGGAGAAGCGTCAGCTCCTGATCCGGGGCAAGGGCGACAAGGAGC
>JBFFMO010000441.1:0-4550 GCA_041554035.1 Allomicrovenator sp.
CTTGTCGTCTCCCACAAAACCACCCGCGACCTGGTATTCGAATTCGATCGGCGCAGGTTTTTGGTTTTCAACTAATTTCGGTAATTCGACGAATATCGCCGAACCTTCACTGCTGATCTCGAGTTCTCCTTTCGAGGTGTTCCAGAGGCCTTCAACTGCACCGTTACTGCATTCAGCGATAACCCGCATCGTTCTGCTCACGCCGTTTAGTTGATGCCAAATCCCGTGTTGAACCACCGAAAAGCCAACCAGAAAACTACAATATTTTCGCGAAAGGGATGAGGTGGCGTGGATTTCATAAATGACTTTTTGGTCTTCCACAGACATCGATGGCTTGCCGACACAGGAGCCTGCACAAATCCCGGCCAGGATTGCCCCCTGGAGGAGCGCCGTAGTAATTAGGATGGGTTGGTGTTTCCTGCGCATGAGGGCTCCCTTTGGCTGCTTGGTAAGAACTAGACACGCTCACCGACCGGAAGTTCCGTCGGGACGAGGAGGATCCGATGACACAATTCGAACTTGGCCTTCCGCCGGTCGCCACGAAGGCGGAGACACTCGCACCAGGCGTGACGTTGCTGCGCGGCTTTGCCCTTGCTGACGAGGTCAGGCTCTTGGAGGCGATTTCCGCCGTTGCCGAGCTCGCCGAATTTCGCAACATGTCGACACCTGGCGGATTTCGCATGAGCGTCGCCATGAGCAATTGCGGGGAGTGGGGCTGGATCACCGACGAGTCCGGCTATCGCTATTCAAAGACTGACCCCCTCACCGCCTTGCCTTGGTCAGACATGCCAGCGGCCTTTCTGACTCTTGCCCGGTCGGCGGCCGAACAAGGAGGTTTTCCGGATTTTGAGCCTGATGCATGTTTGGTGAATCGCTACGAACCAGGCGCCAGAATGACCTTGCACCAAGATCGCAATGAAGTGGATTTTGGCGCCCCCATTGTGTCGGTATCTCTCGGCCTCTCAGCGACGTTTCAGCTCGGCGGAATGGAGCGTTCAGACAAGGTCGAAAAGGTCGGCTTGGCCCATGGAGATGTGCTTGTTTGGGGCGGACCTGCACGCCTTCGCTTTCACGGCGTGTTGCCCCTCAAGGCCGGCCATCACGCTCGTGTTGGCCCTTATCGAATCAATCTGACTTTTCGTAAGGCAAGGTAAATAATTTGAACATTTTTCTGTTTCAATCCGAAATTATGCGCATCCATTTGAGGCAACTTTAACGGTGAGGGCATTTCATGAAATCCATCTATCTTGTCATTCTCGCTTTGGGCTTGGTCGCCTGTCATGGTTCGCCTGGTCGTGAATGACCCCACCGCTTTGAATTTTAATGATTTCGATTATGGCGACGCCCAGAGTGGCAAACATCAGCCAAAAGCCGTGCCTGCGGGAACGGGAACGCCCGTGGTGTTTTTGGGATCGACCACAGGACCTTCGTACACTCAGAGCGTGTGTTCACCCGCACAGGTCACCTGGAGCGTGCGTCCAACCTGTGCCAAAGTCGATATCGGCTCACTCAACGCTTGGGCCGCCAAAGGCAACGCTTTTGAGGAAGTCGAATCTCATGGAGTACGGCAGCTTGTGACCGAACCCGCACTCCTGTCGCCGATTCAGTGAAGTAAAAAGGGGCGTGTCATGCCCCGGCTCCCTTGTTGCTCGGGAACGGCTGGTTTACAACTTGGCCCGGAACAACAAAGGAGCAGGCATGACCCCCGAAGAACTTGGCCAGTGGCTTAGTGAAAACCTCGATACCATCTACACCTTCATGGATTACGAGGCCACGATCGACAGCGAGAAAGAACTCGCCGATACGCTTGGCCATTGGCTGGGAAGCTCGTTTTGGGCCTCGACTAAACATCGATTCGTTCATCTGGGGATCGACGGTGCCGGAAGCCAATTTGCGGCATGGGTTCGCCCGGGCGAAACGCAGATTCCGGTCGTATTTTTTGGCTCAGAAGGCGGCGCCGGCGCTCTCGCAACCAGCTGTAAAAATTGGGCGAAAACCATCGCCTACGCGCCCGCCATCGAAGAATACATCGAACCCGGGCATCGCCGACTCGATCCAGGTCAGAACTGGAAGATCGATGGCGACGAAGTCGGCCAAGATCAGGCGGACGAGGCGAAAGCAGCCCAAGCTGCCTACCGCGCTGCGGTCGAAAAACGACTCGGAAAAATGCCCTCGTTGCATCAATTAATGACCGACTTGGAAAAAGTAGACGCTGAATTCGTCCAGTGGGTAGCGAGCGTTTCGGATCATTAGGTCATGACAGAATTGCTGATCGCGTTATCAGCGCGGATGGAACCCCATTTGCGCGATCATATTGCCCGTGCAGACTATGGGCAGGATGTGGCGGAACATCGAGCTGCGATCGACGCCATTTGCGCGTCTGGTCACATACCCAAGCGTTTTGACTGGGTGCCGGCTGAAGTGCTCGAGCTGATTCGGTGGGTCGATCCATGCAATACCAACGTAAATTGGGAGCTTCCCACCAACGAGCTTCACCTTGTGCGCGCGTTTTGCTGCACTGCGCTGCTGATGCAGTCCGAAGGCGATGATTTTGGCGTCGATTCCACCTTGGGTAATCTCGCAGCCAGTCTACTGGCCCTGGGGCAAGTTTATGTTCGGCTTGTCCCACCCCTGCTAACGCGCCTGCTGAGTGAAGACGATCCCTGTGAGTCCGACATGGCGCTTACGCATGTTGTGCGATTGCTTGTGGCACTTGAATTGGGTGAACCCCTCGATGGCGTTCTGGAGGACGTCATGCGCGCCGAATCGCTGGCTCGCGAAGTCTCACAACCGGGTAAACGGCGTGAGGTCGGCTTCGCTGGCATCAAGAGCATCTTGGCTGCCAATGGCTGGCACGTGGTCGCGAATCGAATCCGTGAGTTGTCGGCAGGCTTGGAGGATTTAGAACAAGGGTATTTTGTCGGTGAGATAGCTCAAGGGCTGCTGGTGATTGGACGGCACTGAGGGTTAAGAACCCAGAAGATACGCGGCAACCCGCATCAGCAGGTTCGGCTTTTTCTGCAGCACCGACGCTGCGCATAAAACTCCGCCAAATAGGCCACCTGCAACGCCACATGTCGCGATATCCTGTCCCGTAAGGTAGAGGCCCGGGATCGGCGTCTGTGGGCGCAGAGCGCGCATTTTGAAGCGCTCGGGCGTGTGGTCGATACCGTAGATTTCACCGTGCTGATAACCGGCAAAATGTTGGGTCGTGAGCGGAGTGGAAAGCTCGTAGAACGTTATTTTCCCGCGTAATTGAGGGTGTTGTTCAAAAAGCACTTCCATCAGTCGCTGCGCCATTTCTTCCTTAAAGGCTTCGTAATCTTTGCCGCGTTTTTTCCACTCGGTGTCTTCCCATTTTTTGACCCAAGAGTAGGGCATGATCGTGATGGCTTCGATCGTGGAACGCCCCGGGAACCGATTTTCGAAGTCGGGGTCCTTGGCCGACGGAAATGACAAATACACGACAGGCAATTTGTTTTTTGGATCGGCGTTCGCCGCAGCCAAATTGGCCTCGAGCTTATCGTCGGGATAAACCCAAAGGTTGGGTTTGGTCAGGCCTAATTCCTCGGCTGTGTTTTCCAATCCCATGTAGAGGCAAAGGTGCGCTGCGGAGGGCTCGATTTTGTTTCCGATTTTATCGACACCAAATTTTCGCGCCGTCTGAGGGTTCAGTAAACGATTGAAGGTGTTGAAGACCCCAGCACCACTGATGATGATCGGTGCACTGATCGTCGATCCGTCGGACATGCGTACGCCAACGGCGCGGTCGTTTTCGATCAGAATCTGATCGACCTCTGCCCGAATCAGCACCCGCCCTCCGCCTTCTTCGATGACGGGAACGATCGACTCGGCGATGCGTGCGGCGCCACCCACGGGATAATAGGCGCCATTAAAATAATGGCTTGCGACCATCGCATGGATTGCAAAACTACTCTTGGATGGAGGCAAACCGTAATCGCCCCATTGCCCAGTCAACACGGCAATCAGGCGCTCGTTATCCGTGAGGCCTTCTAAGACCTCACGCGTCGTTTTGCCTGCCAGAACGTCAAATTGAGCCGTCATTTTAGGGCCGATTAGATCGGCGAGCGCTGGGGGCAGGGCCTTTTCCAGGAAATGAAGGCCGGAGGTCTGTCCGACCTGTTTCAGCAATTCAAAGTATTGGTCGATGGCGTCGTGTTCGTCGGGGAATCGCTCCTTGAGGCTTGCGATGAGCGCCTTTTTTCCGCGCGGCAAATCGTAGACGTCTTCTCCGAAAATCAGGCGGTCATAGACCTCGCCCATATCTTCCCACTCAAGCGTACCGTCGGTGATAAGGCCCAGAACCTTGCCGAGCAGCGTTTTGGGGTGCGTGCTGCCGATATAGTGAACGCCGACGTCCCACTCAAAGCGTGGGCGCTTGAATGTGTGGGTGAAGCCGCCGGGCTCGTAGTGTCGCTCGAGGACCAGTACACGCAGTCCGGCCAGTCGTGACAAGAGCGCTGCCGTGGTGAGTCCTCCGATACCTGATCCAATCACGATGGCGTCGTACCCGTCGTTATTTACCGATC
>JBFFMO010000442.1:0-4544 GCA_041554035.1 Allomicrovenator sp.
AGCCAGGCGGTCGATGGCAATCTCGACGATTGCCTTGGCGTCAGCACCCTCGCCCGCTTCTTCACGAGCTTGAGCGATCGCCGAAGATACGACATCGGCGTACTCAGACATACCCGCGGCAGCCTGAATCAACGACGGATTGGTGGTCGCATCACGAGGCGTAAAGGCTTCGATCGAATCGATATCACCCGTGTCGGCCACAACCACGGTCATGGTTTTGAGTTGGTTCAAAAAGCTGCTCATGATGTCTCCTCATCAAAAAAATTATAAGGTCGTGGGCGACCTGCACTGGCATATAGAGCAAAAAAAGCACGGAAAGGGTAGCTTGAACTACTGCGAGGTTCGAGACTCGTTCCCAGAAACCCGCACGAGGTCCACATGGCCCACTCTTACGTCGAATTTGCCGGCAACAGCGTTCATATGCACGACGCAGAAATCATCGCTACCATCGCATATATACTGCACTTCGCCTCGATGCACATCGATCGATTCCCTGCGGCTGAGCATCCCTACCTTCGGGTTTGGAGCGACGTCTTGGAAGCCCATTTTTCTGGGGCCATCGACCTAGAAATCGACGAGAGCCTTGCAGCGCCGGAATCCGTGGAACGATTCAGGGCACTCATGGGAGAGGTGCGCGCCTCGTTGGCCGCCGAGCCCGACTTCATCACGGGTGATCGACTTAACGCGATGATCGATTACGGTGAAGACTTTGTCTTTCAGGACCGCCCAAGAGAAAAAATGCTGGCCGATTTCGACCGATTGGTTTCGGTAGTCGATACGGCCCTCGC
Organism: Allomicrovenator sp.; assembly: GCA_041554035.1. Classification (GTDB taxonomy): domain Bacteria; phylum Myxococcota_A; class Bradymonadia; order Bradymonadales; family Bradymonadaceae; genus JBFFMO01. The sequence goes on from JBFFMO010000442.1 coordinate 789, forward strand.
CTAGAGCCGTCTTGGTCGCGCAAACTCATCAAGCAATGTCGCGAGAAATGACCTTGGAGCCGAATAACAGAATCAAGAGGCCGCCGACGAACCCGCCAGCTGCGACTAGGAGTTGAACACCGACACCGTTTTTGAGCTGATTAATCAACAGGAAAGTAAACGCGAGGCCAAGCAGTCCTATCGCAAACGACGTGGATTGCATCGAAGTGCGCACGTCTTTAGACAAACCAGAAATTACAGTCCCCAGTGATCCAACAAAAAATGAGACGGCGGGGGCTCCGACAAGAAATGCCACCCACCATGCCGGTGAGCCACCCCAAGAGTCCAAGACCGGAGCCATAATAGCCAAGTTTCTAACCGCAAGCGTGGCGGTGCCGACAAAAAACAAATGCATCAAATATGGGATCACCACAGCACCAAGGACTTTGCCAAGGAGGAGTTGATATCGCGATAATGGCGCCAGCATCAAAAATGACATCGTGCCATTCAGGCGATCGTTCAACACCGAATAGGCCGACATATATGCAGCGAAAACCGACATCGTCGTGAACAGGAAACTACCAAAGTTCATGCTAACAAGATTGACGAGGCCGTTTAACGCGCTTTCACCATTACAAATACCCATTTTTAACGCGTTTTTATCCAAAAAACTCATGACCTGAGGATTATTTCGTGTGTAGTTAAGATACAGAATCACGGCTAAAAAGACGACGATCGTCACCAGATAATTGGTCGCCATGATTGAGAGCATAGCGGGCTGTCGGCGTTGCTCTAACACTTCGGTCTTTGCGACCAGAATGACTCGATTCATGCCACCCCCTTTTTCCACGCGTCCAGAAGTCTTGATGTATTTTGCTTAGGTTTGCCTGCGCCTTTTAGTTCCGCCTTAATACCGCCCTGAATCAAGAAGATCCTGTGGCAGAAATTCTCGGCAGCCTCAAGGTCATGAGTCACTAAAACACACGCCAAACCTGCATCAGCACGGCTTCGCAGCTCCTGATACATGGTCCTAGCGGCCAATGGGTCCAAGTTCGCGGCAGGTTCATCGAATAAAAGAACTTCGGGCTCAAGCAACAACGCGCGCACCAACGACAACTTCTGCTGCATCCCGGTTGACCAACCATCCACGCGTTTATCCATGTGTTCGAGCAAATCAACGGACTTCAGATGAGCGTTGGCCTTTTTCGCCACGTCGTCGGCTTCCAGACCAAAAAGGCCGCCAAAATAGTTCAGGTTTTCCCAGCCTGTGAGTAAGGGATAAAGCCCCGGTCGCGCCAGCACCAATCCGACCTTTCCCGCGGATTCCAATGCAAGTCGTTGAGCCGGCAAGCCACACACGGTGACCGTTCCGCTCGTTGGGCTCAAAAGCCCCGCCATCATCATCAAAAGTGTGCTTTTTCCGCCGCCGTTTGGGCCAATCAATGCCACCAACTCGCCGGCCTTAACTTCAAGGTCAACCCCACTCAGAACGGTGGTCTTGCCGAACTCGCGACTTACGGATTTTAGGGATACACGGGCACTCATAGAGCGACTCCAAATCTTGGAACAGGCAACGGACGGTTCACTTTCTGCGCAATTTTGATATCGTGCGAGCGCATTTTCCACACGTAGAAAAACACCATGAAAAAACACACGCATAAAGTCCCCACTGGTCCCGTTTTGGTCGTCGTGCTCGACGGAGTCGGCATTGGACGCCAAGACGAGGGCGACGCAGTGTTTCTGGCTCGCACCCCTACCATGGACTGGCTCGATACGGTGGCGCTGAAGACGACTTTATTTGCACACGGTACGCATGTGGGCATGCCCTCGGACAGCGATATGGGCAATTCCGAGGTCGGCCATAACGCGCTCGGCGCGGGCAAAATCTACGACCAGGGGGCGAAACGGGTCGATATCGCCATCCGAAGCGGCGCGCTTTTCAATCCCGAAGACGAGTCCAGCAAGACCTGGAACGCGATGGTCGACCAGGTCGAAAGCCGCGATTCGACGATGCACCTGATTGGGTTGTTGTCCGACGGAAACGTCCACTCCCACATCGATCACGCCGAAGCCTTGCTGAAAGACGCCGCCAAAAAGAACGTGAAGCGCGTCAGGCTGCACGTGCTGCTCGACGGCCGCGACGTCAGTGGACAGAGCGCCTTGATCTACGTCCATCGCATAGAAAAGCTTATGAAGGCCCTCTCCACGGACGGGCGAGATTATCGCATCGCGTCGGGCGGGGGTCGGATGCTGGTGACGATGGACCGTTATGAGGCCGAATGGTCCATGGTGGAACTCGGATGGCATGTGCATGTCTTGGGCGACGGGCCCAAATGGGCGTCAGCGACCGAAGCGATCGAGGCTGCACGTGTGGCCGACCCGGATTTGAACGACCAATTCTTGCCGCCCTTTGTCATCGCAGAAAATGACAAACCCATCGGCACGATCGAAGACGGCGACGCGGTGCTGCTCTTTAATTTCCGAGGCGACCGCGCGATCGAACTCTCGCACGCATTTGATGCGGATGATTTCACAGCATTCGACCGGATTCGCCGGCCAGATGTGTTTTTCACCGGCATGATGCAATACGACGGCGACCTCGGTGTGCCTCATCATTTCCTGGTCGGCCCTTCGAAAATCTCAGGCACGATGGGAGAATTGCTCGCCAACCAAGGCGTCAAACAGCTCGCCGTGAGCGAGACTCAGAAATACGGTCACGTGACTTATTTTTGGAACGGAAACCGAACCGACCCGTTCTCCGAGAGCCTGGAAACATATATCGAAGTCCCCTCCGATCGCGTGATCTTCGACACCCGGCCGTGGATGAAAGCCGCCGAAATCACCGACGCGACCGTCGCGGCCCTCCAAGAGGACCCCGAAATTCGCTTTGCACGCATCAATTACCCCAATGGTGACATGGTCGGTCATACCGGCAACCTTGATGCTGCCATCATCGCTGTGGAAGCCACGGACCTGAGTCTTGCGCGTCTGATCAAGGCCGTCGACAAGATGAACGGAGCCCTCATCATCACAGCGGACCACGGCAACGCCGACCAGATGTACGAGATCAATGCCAAAACAGGTGCGTTCAACCTCGACTCTCAGGGGCGCAAGATCCCCATGACCGCGCACACCCTCAATATGGTCCCGTTATGGATTTACGCGCCGACGATTCAGGGCTCGCTTGCCCTGACCGACCTGCCCGTCCGACGCTTAAGCGACATCGCACCGACCGCTCTGATGTTGCTCGGGTTCGAAGCGCCCCAAGAGATGGACCCACCCTTGATTCGCTTCCTCGCCTAGGCCTTTGATGAGCGCCCCCGACCGCACAGCCGAAGCTGCCTACGAAAAGCTTCCCTCAAACTAAGCTCATTGGTCTTTTGACGAGCCGGCCTCACGCCACCAGGCTTCGTTGCCTTCCCAACGCGAGGGCTCAAAGACCTGGCCCAACCGGGGCATCACCAACGGTCGGTCGTTTGCGATCTCAAACACGCGCTCTGGAGGGGAATCCCATGCGTGCACGGCCAAATCGAAAGTGCCCCAATGAATCGGAAGAAAGAGGTCACCGCCCAACATCTCGAATGCCTTCCAGGCGTTATCGGGCCCCATATGAATCGCGGCCCAGGAAGGGTGAAATGCTCCGATTTCCAGGGCCACCACGTCAAATCGTCCAAAGCGCTCGGCAATCTCGGTAAATTGCGGAGTCAATCCCGAGTCGGCCCCGAAATAGAAGCGATGATTGGGCCCTTCGAGCACATAAGACGCCCACAACGTCGA
>JBFFMO010000443.1:0-4543 GCA_041554035.1 Allomicrovenator sp.
GCCCACCAAGGGTCTATTTCGTCGCCCAGAAAATCGACTCTGACTTCCTCAATTCGGTCGAAGATCCAACTCGGAAGCGGTCTGCGTCTTAAAAACCGGTCGGTATCCGTCACCTGCAACATGCCCGAGTTTGCGATCAAGACATCGGGAGCTTTGCCCAGGCGAAATACGTGTCGGGCTTTTTCGCTCTCGTGCTCTTCACAGGCCGCAACGCTGAGGGCCGTAACTAGATTTGCACCTGCAGATTCCCCGGCAACGACGATTCGAGTCGGATCCCCGCCATAACGCTGGATGTTTTCGAGAGTCCATTCCCAGGCCTCAAAAACGTCGTTAATCGCGGACGGGTAGGGGTGGGTCGGGGCGAGTCGGTAATTGATATTGACGGTGATGAAACCCTGTCGTGCGAACGCCACGCCCATGAACCAATGCGTTTCTTTGCTCAGGATGCGAAATCCGCCTCCGTGCACGTAAAACACGACGGGACGGGGTGTATCGCTTGCGCCTGCAGGAATGTAGACGTCGAGTGTGTGGTCAGCGTGCCCTGAATGTGAGTAGGGTACATCCCGAATCACGCGCACATCCGCGATGGCTCGTCGTGCCATTGGAGTGCGGACCGAAACGTTGGACAACCCGCGAAAAGCCGACTCCAGCGCCTTTGAACCTAGTTTCTTGCGTAGATCGATACCTGCATGCAACACCGCAATAACTCCATTTGGGCGAGGCTTGGACTCCCGGTGTTTTTTGTCATCGGGGTCTTGCTACTTGCCGCGGGATGCAACTCTCACGAGAGCATCCACGTATTTGTGCCTGCATCCGCTCAGGATGCCGTGGGAGAACTCGCACGAGGTTACCAAGAAGAAACGGGCGTTCAAGTGTTAGTGAACGCTGAGTCAACTTCTCTGATCGTGCGGCAGGTCAAAAGCGGCGCGCCGGCGGATGTGGTCATGACCGCCGACACCGTCTGGATGAACGAACTCCAGAAAAACACGCCACTGCGCCAGCGTTCGTTGGCCGCGACCAATGAACTTGTCGTGATTTCGAAGCAAGCGCTCGGAGCGTGGACTGATGCCGCACAAGTCGATCGCCTGGCTCTTGCGGGACCGCAGGTTCCAGCGGGGCGCTATGCTCGTCAGGCGCTTGATTCGGCGAAGCTTGTGCCCGGGAATCCGGTTGTCGAAGCATCAAACGTTCGGGATGTTTTGCGATGGGTCAAAAACGGAGAAGCCGACGCTGGAATTGTGTACGCCTCAGACGCGGTCTACGCGCCAGAGCTGAACGTAGTCGCGATTCCGTCCTTCGCGCATGAGCCGATCGTCTATCCGGTGGCACTGCTTAACGACGAACCGCATGCGCGGGCGTTTTATGAACGGATTATGGGCGAAAAGGGAAAAACCGTGTTTTTCCGTCACGGTTTTGGAGCCGGTGGTGCTTCTGCGGCCACGGGGAGTGCGCCCGTGATCTCGCTGCGCGACGCCATTTTTCGCGGAATCTGGGTTGCCATTTTCGCCCTGATTTTTTCGTTCCCTTTCGCCCTTGGTTTCGGCTGGTGGCTTGCCTCATCGTCGTTTCGCGGCAAATCCGTGGTCACAACACTTCTGCTGACTCCCTTGGTCTTGCCACCCGTGGTCACCGGATATCTGCTTTTGGCGCTGCTCGGTCGACAAACGATGATTGGCGGCTTTCTCTCCAGATTCGGGATTGAACTGAGTTTTTCGAGCGCCGGAGCGGTGGTGGCGGCCGGGGTGGTTGGGTTCCCGCTTTTTGTTTTGGCTTGTCGAAACGCCTTCGAGGCGATCGACCCGGACTTCTACGACGTCGGGCAAACCCTTGGCCTTTCCCGAATTCAGCTCTTTCAAAAAATTGCCCTTCCGCTTGCGGCCCCGGGTATTTTTGGCGGAGCGGTACTTGCGTTTGCGCGTGGCCTCGGCGAATTTGGGGCCACAGTTGTTTTTGTTGGAAACGCAGAGGGTGCAACTCGCACCATACCCTTGGCGGTCTATGCGTTGCTTGAGTCGCCGCAAGGCGAGGGCGATGCAATCCTGCTTGCTTGGGTGTCTGTGGGAATCAGCCTCGCTTGCGTGGGGTTATGGGAGCGCACGAACGCTTGGCAAAAGTCTCGAATGGAGTGGAAACGTGGCTGAGGGATGGTCCATTAATATTTCGGTTCGTCGCGGTCAGTGGACCGGGCGCTTCGAATTTGAATGCCCTCAACGATGGATGGTCGTCCGCGGTCCAAGCGGCGGTGGCAAAAGCAGTCTGGTCCGCGCGATCGCCGGAATTGGCAACCATCAAGGCCACATCAACGTTGCCGATAAACGCTGGACGGAAGCCACCCCCGCACATCAACGACGCGTCGGCTGGTGTCCGCAGGACTCCCTGCTTTTCCCTCACCTGAGTGTCCTCGAAAACCTTCGGCTCGCTCCGAACGTTGATTCGGCAATGCTTGCCTGCGAACGCCTGGAAGTGGCCGAATTGCTGGCCCGAATGCCTCGAACGCTTTCGGGCGGACAACGGCAAAGAGTCGCGATTGCACGCGCATTGGGGACGGCCGATGACGTCCTACTGCTGGACGAACCCTTGAGCGCCCTGAACTCTGAGCTGCGGTCGCTGGTGCTGAAGACTTTGACGGAAACGAGCCTCGAAAACCCAAAATTGCATGTCCTGCTGGTGACTCATGAAGTGATGCCCATCACCATGCCGCATGCTCAAATCGGGATCGAGGAAGGCCAACTACGATGACAATGCTTAAGGACCTTCTTTACGCCGCCAACATTGGATTTGGTGCCACGGGTTTGAGATTCGCAGCAGGCGAAGAGGGCTCTTGCGTGGGCGTTGAACTGCCCCGCGGATCGCACTCATGGTTCGTGGAAAACGATGAAGAAAGCGAAACCGGGACTTGGGACCGTTTGGTTTCGTTGTGGATCGATCACACCCGGCTCGACAAACGTAATCGCTATCTCGAGAAAGACCTTGCGGCGCTGGACCGTGCCGAACTTGAACTGCGTCGTTCCCAATCGCAGGCATGGACCTTATTCGACGCCATCGCTGTCGTGATGTTTGTTGAGGATCGCGAAGGGCGGTTCCTGATTGCGAACTCCTTTGCTGAGACCCTCTTTGACCAAGATCGTGAGGACCTTAAGGGCCAGTCCACCGACGATTTCCTGCTCTGGGTGAACCACGCAGCGATTCGCCAAGAGGTCATCGACACGGCGACCCAATCCGTCTTTGAAGCCGAGCGACCCTTCGAAGGCTCGACTCAGTCTTTTTTGGGAACAAAATTTCCCATGTTTGGCGATGACGGTGAGGTTCATTCGGTCGCGACCATCCTCTTCGATGTCTCCGCTCGTCGCGCTTCGGCGAGAGCGCTTGAGGAGTCCGAAAGCAACTATCGCGAGATCTTCGAAAAAGCAGGGGACTTGATCCTCATTCATAGCATCGAGGATGGCATAATCGTGGCGGCCAACCACGGATTGACGGTCCTTGGATACGAACCCTCGCAGATCATCGGTAAAACGCTCGATAGCTTGAGTGCTGCCACGGCGGAGTTCGGAAATTTTTCGCTGGCGGACGCCGTCGCGACCTCACCATCCGTGATTTGGCCGCTGAGCGCACGTGATGGCACGACCCTTTGGTTTCAGTTCCGCGCCTCGCGCACCAATATCATGGGGGAGGAGCGATTTTTGACGATCGCGCGTGATGTCACGCGGGAAAAACTTGAAGAGCAGCGGCGCGTCATCTTGGAAGAGAATCTCTATCGCGCCCAGAGGTACGATGCTTTAGGGCGACTGGCCTCGGGTGTGGCGCACGAATTCAACAACCTTCTTAGCGTCATTTTGAGCTACTCGGACCTGGTCGCGCGTGATCTAACGGATTCTCCCGCCCTCGACGATATTGGAAATATCCGCGATGCCGCGTCGCGTGCGGCGGGTTTGGTGCGCAAACTCACAGCCCTTGGACGCCGCCGATACGGCACGCCGGTGCCCACGGACGTCGGGCACCAGGTCGAACAGTTGCGCGAGCTCCTGCACCGTAGCCTTGGCGAACACGTCCAGTTCGCCCTCTTCATCGAGCCCGCGCCATTGGTTCGCCTCGATCCGGCACAACTTGACCGAATTCTTGTAAATTTGGCGCTCCACAGCCGTGAGGCTCCCGCATCGGGTTCACGATTTCACATCATTGTGCGTACAGCCGAGGACGCAGAGGCCGCGTCAATTGTGGCCGAGAGCGCTGTGGTAGTTGTGATTGAGGACTGGGGCAGGGGCCATTCAGAAGAAGAGATCGCTGACATCTTCGAACCCTTTTGGTCTGGGGTTGACGGTGAACCCCGCATCGGGCTTGCGACGGCGTACTCGACGATTGTTCATTTGGGCGGCGCGATTCAGGCCGAGTCTGACGCCTCGATGACTCGTTTTACGATCATTTTCCCCGCTGCCCACACCATCCCTGACGCCCCGATGCGGACGGTGCTGCTCGCCGATGATGAGCCCATGGTGCTCACAACTCTGCGGAATATCCTCGAATTTCGCGGTTGGCGTGTGCTGAC
>JBFFMO010000444.1:0-4539 GCA_041554035.1 Allomicrovenator sp.
AGCAATCAAGCCCATAGATGCGACCAAGCTTTGCTTCGGTGAGCGCTTGCCCATTATCGCCGCGAGCATCTGCTGCTGTGAACTTGTCCAGCGCCAACAAGGCAACTTCATCTTTCGGCGACACGATGAGGTTTCGACCCAACATCGGACACTTTTGGATGTTCAATTGCTTTCGAGCTGCCAACAGCGTCGCAGCTCCGATGTCAGTACCACCAACGCCAACCTCGTTCGCGATCGACGCATGCAGGGCCAGTAGGTCGGTCTCGATTGCTTCTGCGATACCCATCATGCCGTCTTTCACATAATTGATGGCATCTTCAATCGCTTTCGCGCCGGCGTTATCCTCGAGATACCAAGCGACATACTTGTGCTTGCTCAATGTGACCGGAACTTTGGAGTTGGCCGGTGCATCCGACACGACTGCGGTGTTTGCAACCTTGTCGCGTACGGTAAGCGCACCTCGTTTGATGACGTTCACCGTGTCACCTTGAACTTGGACCTGGTCTTCCACATCACGATTGACCAAGAGTGCCATCACAAGGTTGGCAGAGAGATAGCCGATTGCCTTTTGCGCCCAGAACTCCGGGATCGCATCGGCAACAGATGTCGCAGTAATATTAGCCATGGTTGATTTCCTTTACGCCTAAAGGCGGATTTTCCCAGCACGCGCCGCTGCAAGCAGCTCGTCGCCATGTTCGCGCATGTAATCTAGGTCACCACGGCGAGTGAGGTCGAAGCCTTGGCCCTGCGATGGTTGTCCAGTAGGTGCACGTCCATTGGCGCCAACCCCTGGGGCGGCACGCACAAAATGTGGATTCTTCTCGAGGAAGTCCTTAACGAAGTCCCCGACCTGCAGTTGATTTCCTTTTCCGTCGGTCAATGGTTGCCCATCCTGACCGGCGACGAATGCGGCCCCGTCTTCGCCAACTCGAATGTTTTCGCGAAGCAAGGCGGCAACCTGTTCAGGTGCCACCGCATTGTGGTTCGTCGCAGCAGCAAGCACAGTTCGTTCAGCAGATTGTGAACGATACTGAGTGAGCAGCTTTTCACGCTCACTTGAGAGCTTGGCGATTTCGGCGTCCTTTTCAGAACGAATCTTGTCGGCAAGCTCTTTGTATTTCTGCTGACTGATGAGCTCGTCTTCTTCCCGCTTTCGTTTCTCGGCCACGAGGCCTTTCAAATCATCCCACGAGCTCACACCAAGCTCTTTCAGACGGTCCTCTTGGGAACGTCGTTCTCGAGCCAGACGGTCTTGAATGATGGCGTCTATCTGTTCCTGGGGCAGGTTGGTGGGTCCGCCATTCGTCGGGGCGGGCGCTGGGGGGGCCGGCGCCGGGCCTGTGGGATTTGGATTCGGGTTCGGGTTGTTGTCGCTCATATGCCTTGCCTCCGTTTGAATTCGGCCAGCGCGGCATCACGCGAACCGACAAACAAAAAGACGCCCCCGGAGTGCGGTGCGCCTACCCATGCCGTAAACCTCCTAAGCCATTCAGCTCTTAGCCAAACTCACGCGGCATGTTTGCGTGTGCTGGCCGTTGCAGTCAGCCCGGGAGTACGGACTGTGCTCTACGCTTCCTGATGTCTTCTAAAACCTCAGTCAGACGATCAGATTCGATATGTGGTGCGAGCCGTGCCTTAGCGGCGAGAATCGCGTTCTCAGTGGCCGCATCGCCGTCAAAGATCAATGTCGAGAACTTTAATGCGGCATTCAGTTCGGCCTCGAGGTCGCCTGGGTCGAAACTGTTTGGGTACTGGCGTCCAGCCTTACCTGTCGGCTCAAGCCCCATCCACTTCATGGCGAGCCAGTCGACATATGCCTCTGCAGCTTCCATTCGCGATGCGAACTTTGCCAAGAGCGCGTCTTTGTCCATCGTTAGATAGCTGAGCGCGATGCCGGTCTGAACATGCTTCGTCTCTTCGTTTACGCGACCCAATCCCGACAACATTCGAATCGCAGATTCGGTCTTTTCGATTTCGCTCCGGATGAACTCAATCTTCGAGACGTCTGGCCCGATGTAGTGCGGTGTCTTCGCAACGTTGTCGGGATATGGCACGGCGCCAAATGCGCCAAAGTCGACCTTCCCGAGTTGGTCCCATGTTGATTCTGGTACCGCCATGATGTTGAAGACGTGCGCCGCGATCTGTTCGTCGATAAGGCTCTGCAGATTGGTCAACCGTCGGTTCAACGGCGCGATGTCGCGGATGGCCGAAGGTGCCACAAGCTCGCCGCCTGGACGCCTCCCCCAGAAAAGGAAGACCACTGGGACTTCACCACATGGATGGTCGCCACGATCCACAACCCGTTCTACGACTTCCTTTTTCTGGTCATCGCCGCCATCACTATCTTGCTCTTCCTCGACAACCAGAATCCACTCCGTTGGAGTCCAGATCCGATATTGCCACTTCAGACCATCGTGCTTCTGGTTCCATTCACGACGTTGGTCGGCCGACTCGCGAAGCTTCACCCATTGCACAATGCCACGGGCGTCAACGTCCCAATCAACGATGTTCTCCGTGTCGACCAGGTAGGTGTAGGGCCGCACACCTTGCGCCATCTCGTCGGCTCGAGTGATGGCTTGCTCCATCGCATTCGTGCGATCGACGACAATGGCGACGCGGCCACCGCGTTGCACCAGTTGAGCAGCGGCTTCGTAGAACTCGTTCGCGTCGTTCCCGAGCAAGTCCATGTCGTCCCAGAAAGGGTGCAACACCTTGTCTCCCCCATTGGCAGCAGTCCGCGGAATCGATTCCCGGTACAAGTGCGCAGCATAGGTGTCGACCACCGCACGGGTGTGGTTGATGTGCACGCTTCGCTCGAGGCGATTGGCAAAGTAGTCAGACGGCTCCTTCCGATGCTTGATGATGAAACGTTCTAAGTATGGCCGACCACCTTCGTAGCAAAGTCGATACTCGGCCCACTCTGCCTGGTTCTCGGCATAAAGCGGGTGGACTGTTGTCATCGAATCACATGCTTGGGCAACGGCCCCAGTGGGGTCTTGAATCGTTTCTTTGCGTAGTACGCAATCAGACTTCCGTAAAACTCGTCGGCGTGACCTTGCGCGTCACGGTTTGCTGTGAACGTCACTTTTTTGTCCTTCGACGTCGTGACAATGCGCTGAATCTTCGTAAACGCCTGAATCACAGATGGGTCATTCGGCAACTTGAAGCGCCGTTTTTCCATCAGTAGGCGAATCTCTGGAATCAAGCTGTAGACTTGGGACCAGTCGCCGACGATCGGATGGATGGTCCGTTTGCCGAACTCTTGAACCAGGTCTTGCGCGAGCTGCGCGCCCTCCCCTGTTCCGTCGACACCGACACTGCAGAAGTCGCCAAGCCTGAGTCGCTCAGTGATGTCCGTGAATTGCGGGCTGTAATCCATTGCAAGACCCGCAGCCTTGATGGTGTGCATGAGGCCCACCGCAAAACCGTTGTTGGTCAGGTCGTGGCCTTCAGCCATGATTGAAGCGTCCTGCCGACTACCAAGGTCTATCCCGGCATAGCTTCGTCCATGAGTCAGCAGCCCATCTTCGACATCGTCCTCGCTGTAAAGGGAACGGCGAAGCAGGTCGTAGGTGAAGTACTGATTGATATCGCTCAGGAACTGACAGCAGAACTCCTGCAGCCAAACATCTTCTGAATAGCGCTCCCGCATTTTGGCGACGTCGACCGGGAAGCCTTGGTTGGCTGCCTGGTAAATGTCGACCTTATGTCTGGACCAGTCGCGATAGATTTTCTTATGGTCGGCCCAAACGTCGTAATATGCACCCGAGGCTCCGAACGGTGTTCCAATCAAGATGAGCCGGAAGCGGCCCGATGTCTCGCCCACAGGGCTGACGGCCTTCCAAACATCGTAATCTTGCGGATAAAACGGAAACTCGTCGAGAATTACGGTACCGGTTCTGGACCGCACTTTGAGTGCCGGCATTGGAATGATGCGCGACCCGTTTCCCAGTTCGATTATCGTTCCCGACCTACGCCTAATTTGTAATGGCGTGCCGGCGAGCCGAAGCACATCCACCCACAATCCAACGCGGCGAAGCAGCTCCTTCGCATTGGTGTAGCTCGTGCTGCACAAATAGACATCGTGATACGGCGTCTCGATTGCGAGTAGTAGTGCCAGAATACAAATCGCTTCGCTGAACCCAATCCGTCGGCTCTTCAGAACGATGATTCGGGGTGACCGGTCTTCAATGAATGCGCGTTGGTACCGTCGCAAGTAGTGGCGCAAAACCTCGGCCGCAAGACTCATTCATCACCCAATTGAATCCCAAGAATACTGCAAATCTGCTGAGCGGCTTCGTTATCGGTCAGTGGCTTGTCGTTTTCGCTTTGGCCATCTTTTGCGACCGCTGTGTTCGCTCGAGTGAACCGCCCGCCGGCGACTTGAATCGCAGCAATATCGAGTGCCCATTTGGCTGGTCCACGAGTAACCGTGCGCTTGGTGATACGTTTGCCAACCTCTTTGCCATTGTCATCGATGACGAACTCTTCAGTGACCCAGGTCTCGGTCGAACCGCGAATTGAGTCGAGTAGACGAGC
>JBFFMO010000445.1:0-4534 GCA_041554035.1 Allomicrovenator sp.
GATCCACTGAAACCACGCAATTGGCGGCGTGTTGAAGGGTCTGTTGTGCCTCGGGTAACAAACGATGGCCAGCGGCCGACAGCTCAACTCGCCTGGTGGTCCGCTGAAAGAGCGCGACCCCGAGCTGTCCTTCAAGTTGCTGAATGCGTTGTCCGAAGGCCGCCGGCGTCAGGTGGACTTCCTCGGCCGCTCTTCGGAAATTCAGGTGCCGGGCTGCCGAGACAAAACAGCGCAGGTTTTCAATCGAAGGCAGTTCCATCTACGGGTAGTACCATGCTGTGAGGGCGGCTCGGGCTGAGAACACGGGCAAGACCTGATGGTCGAGAACTTCACTCAAGAAGACCACGAGTCTGTCGCCGACCGGATCGATCTCTTCGACTACGCCGTTCGTGAAAAACACCCTCAATTGTCCACCGTGGGCGGGTTCCCAGCCGACGTTTGGATAATAAATGGCGGTCAGGACTCGAGAGCTTTGCCCGTGGAATGCGTCGCGGTGTCGATCGTATTGGGCTCCGTCGCCGGGGTACATCGCAATCTGGGTGTCGAACCTTTTCACACCCATCCAGCAATATTCATTGGCCGCTTGTCGGACCGCCTCGAAGAGGACCGTGATGGGCTTAAACCGGTCCTCGGTCTCGGCATCAACCCATGCGATAAGGTCCTGACGAATGGTCTCGTCATGACGATGCGACCCCATTCGGCCGACTCCAGCGTTTCGAAGGGCGCCATCATGGGCAAGCTCCACGATTTGGCGGAAAGTGTCCGACGCTACGGCCTCGCCAAGCACACCGTCAAAAACCAGCGCACCTCCGTCACCGAGCACGTGGACCATTTCGTCGTCCCAAGGACGCCAACCGGTGTGCACACTTCTCATGAGGCCTCCGCTGGCTTCAATTCTTCCGCGATCTCACTCTGCGTCAATAGCTGAGCATTTCAAAGGCAAATCACTTGCGAGATTGGCGCTCCTCGTGGACACTCCGCCCATCTGAGCTGAAAAGGTGAACCATGAAAAACACGCGTGTGGTCGACATTCTCCAAGGAAAACTTGCTCCCGGTAGCGAGGTTCTTGTTCAAGGCTGGGTTCGGACTCGCCGAGACTCAAAAGCAGGCGTCTCGTTTGTGAACGTGTCGGACGGGTCGTGTTTCGACGGCGTCCAAGTTGTGGCGGACGACAAGCTTGAGAATTACGCCTCCGAAGTGTTGAAACTGTCGACGGGCTGCGCGGTGAGTGTTGTTGGGGTGATCGTCGAATCACCTGCCCAGGGGCAGGCGCTTGAGGTTCAGCCCACCAGCATTGAAGTGGTGGGTTGGGTCGAAGAGCCCGAGTCCTATCCGATGCAACCCAAGCGCCACAGCATGGAGCATCTGCGTGAAAATGCGCATTTGCGGCCCCGCACGAACTTGATTGGTGCCGTTGCGCGAGTTCGCAACTGCCTGGCCCAAGCGACGCATCGCTTTTTTTCCGAGAACGGTTTTGTTTGGGTTCATACTCCAATCATCACGGCCAATGATGCTGAGGGAGCAGGGGAGATGTTCCGCGTGTCGACGCTCGACAGCGCCAATCCTCCACGCACCGATGATGGAAAGGTCGATTTTTCGCAGGACTTTTTTGGTCGCGAAGCCCACCTGACCGTGTCCGGACAATTGAACGTCGAGACCTACTGCATGGCGCTGTCTCGCGTGTACACGTTCGGTCCGACTTTTCGTGCCGAGAACTCCAACACCCGTCGTCATCTCGCTGAGTTCTGGATGATCGAGCCGGAGTTGGCCTTTGCTGATTTGGCTGCGGACGCCGATCTCGCCGAGGCGTTCCTGAAGTACATCTGCAAAGCCGCGCTTGAAGAGCGTGCGGACGACATGGCGTTTTTCGACAAATTTATCGAAAAAGGAACGATCGCAAAGGTCCAGAAGTTGGTCGACAGCGAGTTTGCTCGTTTGGACTACGGCGATGCGATCAGTGAGTTGCAGAAGGCGAAACAGAAATTCGACTTCGCGCCAGACTGGGGTGTCGACCTGCAGACCGAGCACGAGAAGTACCTGACCGATAAGGTCGTTGGCGGCCCGTTGGCGGTCATCAACTACCCCAAAGACATTAAGGCGTTTTATATGCGCTTGAATGACGATGGGAAGACCGTGGCTGCGATGGATATTTTGGCCCCGGGAATTGGCGAAATCATTGGTGGCTCGCAACGTGAGGAGCGACTTGAGGTGCTTGATTCCCGCATCACCGAGATGGGACTCAATCCGGAAGACTACTGGTGGTACCGCGATTTGCGTAAATACGGAACGACGCCCCACGCGGGATTTGGCCTCGGATTTGAGCGCGCAGTGCAGTACGTGACGGGCGTCGACAATATTCGAGACGTGATTCCGTTCCCGCGCGCTCCACGCCATGCGGACTTTTAGTCTAAACGAAGTTGAAATTCATTATCAATTAGGTTAGAAACGGGGAGTCGCGAGGTGAATTATGGCGGCTCTCACAAAATCCGATCTTCGAGCACTCGATCCCGGCGAAGGAGCACATATTGTGTCTCTGGACTCGAGTGCCCCTCAACAGATCATTCGGCGCCTGATGGTGCTGGGGTTTGTGCCAGGAACCTATGTTTCTGTGGTGAGGCGCGCTCCATTTGGCGACCCTATCGAGTTTGAGTTGCGCGGCGGGCGAATCAGTCTGCGCGCCTCAGAGGCACGTCTTATTTTCATTTCCTAAAGGCGCGACATGCATCACGTCGCTGCGACTGGGCGAATCGCCCTCGTGGGGAGTCCGAATTCGGGCAAAACCACCCTCTTCAATGCTCTTACGGGCTTAAGTCAAAAAGTTGCCAACTACGCCGGCGTCACGGTGGAGCAGGTTCAGGGCGAGGTTGAGGTTCAAGGGCGAGTCATCACGTTGATCGACTTGCCCGGCACCTATTCCCTCGAGGCTCTGAGTCCAGACGAAGAAGTGGTCGCCAAGGTCCTGGGAGGGACGATGGAGTCGTGCGAGGCTCCGGACGGCATTGTCGTGGTGGCGGACGCTACGACGCTTGAGCGGTCTCTCCAGCTTGTCGGAGACATCTTACGGCTTGGCCGTCCGACCGTGCTTGTGCTGACCATGATCGACGAGCTCAAGGCGCGTCACGGTGGGCTCAAGCTGAACAAGCTCAAGCGTTCACTGGGGATTCCCGTGCTCGGTGTGGTCGGCAATCGCGGTGTGGGCATCGATGATGTGCGGGCCTTGCTGGCCAAATCTGACGATTGGAAGCCTTCGAAGGTCGAAATCCCTGAGTCTCCAGAAGAGCGATTTGCTTGGGCTGACGAGATCTTCGCCCAATGTGTGACGGCACCTCGTCGCGACACGACCCTCACTGATCGCATTGATTCGGTGCTGCTGCATCCGGTTTTGGGCATCGCGATTTTCGCGTTCCTGATGTTTCTTTTCTTTCAGGTCGTCTTTGCTGTGGCGGCCCCGCTGCAGGGGCTCCTCGAATCGGGAGTCGGCTTTTTGGGGGCGTTCGTCGGAGAGTTCTTACCGGAGGGGCTTTTTCGTGCGCTGATTGTCGATGGAATCATTGGTGGCGTGGGTGGAGTGGTCGTATTTGTCCCTCAGATTGCCTTGTTGTTGTTAATGATCGCTATCTTGGAAGGCACCGGCTACATGGCCCGAGCCGCGTTTGTGATCGACCGAGTGATGGGCTGGGCGGGACTGGAAGGTCGTTGTTTCATCGCGCTTCTGTCCTCGTACGCATGCGCGATTCCGGGAATCATGGCCACACGTGGAGTCCCGGATCCGCGAAGTCGGTTGGCCACGATTCTGGTCGCACCCTTCATGACCTGTTCCGCCCGACTGCCAGTCTATGGTTTGTTGATCGGTGCCTTCGTTCCGAAGGCGACGTTCCTTGGCGTCTTCAATTTGCAGGGTGTGGTTCTTTTTGGGCTCTACCTTTTGGGTTCCGTCAGCGCGCTTCTGGCCGCTGCGGTGTTGAAGCGTGGTATTTTGCGCGGGGCCACCTACCCATTTTACATGGAGTTGCCTCCCTACAGGATGCCGACGGGGCAAGTGATCTGGCATCGTCTATCGCGCGGCGTGTGGGCGTTTCTGCGCAAGGCAGGCACCGTGATTCTGGCGGCCAGCGTGATCCTCTGGGCCACGTTGAATCTGCCACGCGTCGACGTCCCAAGTGATTTCACAGGCGATGAAGTTGCTGCCCAGACCTATCAGCTTGAAAACTCGTATGCCGCCGCAGTGGGGCACGCGATGGAGCCTGTCTTGGCCCCGTTGGGGTTTGATTGGCGTATTGGTGTCGGCCTGGTGGCAAGCCTCGCAGCACGAGAAGTGATCGTGTCGACGATGGCGCAGATCTACGGTTTCGGCGGGGATGAGGGGGATATGGACGGACTCGCTGCCCAACTTCGAAAAGCGAAGGATGGAGAGGGGAATCTTGTCTACACACTGCCGACGGTCTTGGCGTTGTTGGTGTTTTTTGTCTACGCCCTTCAGTGCGTATCGACGCTGGCCGTCATGCGCCGTGAGACGGGCTCGTGGCGTTGGCCA
>JBFFMO010000446.1:0-4523 GCA_041554035.1 Allomicrovenator sp.
AAGGCGTCGTATTTGATTCTTGCCCGATGAGCTGCGCACGCCGCGTGTTGGGCGGCGACTCAATAACCACTGTGGAGCCCACAGGGTGTTGAATCTGCAGGACGAGGTTCTGAACCGTCCCCACATCCACCTGGGCAGGGAAGTCTTGCTGGGTAAGAACTGGCGCCGCGGCAGGAATATCGGCGTTGGTCTGAGCCAACGCCGTGGTGCACATCAACGTCGCAGCAAAAAATACCATCGTGGCAGTCTGATACAGCCTTTTGAAATCAATGCGCACGTTTTGCCCTGCGTCGAAAATACTCCACCAGCGGTTCGACGTAATTCGATCCAGACTGAACGTAGATGGGCTCAATTCGCATACGTCTGAACATCTTATCGCGGTCCCTCCGAGCATCGGCTGCTGCTCGATTGAAGCTGTCGCGCACTCGGACACTTGAGGTGTCCACCCAGATTTGTTCGCCAGTTTCTGGGTCTTCGAAAGCGACCAACCCGATATCGGGCATGATTTCTTCCATGGGATCGCTGATCACGACGGGGATGACCTCGTGTCGGCGATGCACGATCTGCATCATCCGTTCGAATCCCTCGTCCATGAAATCGCTGATCACAAAAACGACGCCGCGTTTACGGGTGACGCGGGACAAGAATTCCAGCGCGCTTCGTGTGTTGGTCATCTTGCCACGCGGCTTGGTCTGAAGAATCTCGGTGATGACGTGCAGCACGTGTTTTCGGCCTTTTTTGGGCGCAACAAACGTCTCGACGTCGTCGGTGTACGTGATCAGACCCACGCGATCGTTATTCTTGATGGCCGAGAACGCGACCAAAGCCGCAAGTTCAGCCGCAGTCTGTAATTTGAGCTTTTCCTCGCTCCCAAAAGACTGAGATCCCGAGGCGTCGACCAGCAGGAAAACCGTCAGCTCGCGCTCTTCAACAAATTGTTTGACGAAGAGCGTGTCCATGCGGGCCGAGACGTTCCAATCGATCGTTCGAACGTCATCGCCAGGCTGGTACTCGCGAACCTCCGAGAAATCCATTCCGCGGCCTTTGAACACGGAATGGTACTGTCCTGCGAGCTGGTCGTTCACCGCTCGACGGGCCGTAATTTCCAGACGCTTCACCGCTCGTATGAGTTCCTTTGGCAACATGGCTTAGGGCACCTCAATCGTCTCAAGCAGCTGATGAATCACATCTTCGCTGGTGACGTTTTCCGCTTCGGCTTCAAAGCTCAAGACCACGCGATGGCGCAGAATGTCTGGCGCTACGGCCTTCACATCTTCGGGAGTCACGTAATGACGCTGGTTGATGAACGCGTGTGCGCGCGCCGCCAGATTTAAGAAGATCGTCGCTCTTGGGCTCGCCCCGTACTCGATGAAATCCTTGATGGATTTGAGTCCATGTTCTTCTGGGTTTCGCGTCGCGACGATGAGATCGACGATGTATTCGCGAAGCTTCTCATCGACATAAATCTGTCGCACCAAATCTTGCGCCGCCAGAATGTCTTCGCCGGTGGCGACCGTTTTGATCGGCGCAGGCTTAATCTGATCCGCGACGCGATCCATGATCTGTCGTTCTTCTGCGCGGGTAGGGTAGCCGACTTTCAGCATGAGCATGAAGCGGTCAACCTGTGCTTCGGGCAGCGGATAGGTGCCTTCCTGCTCGATCGGGTTCTGGGTGGCGAGCACCAGAAAGGGTTTCGGCAGAGTGTAGGTCGTGTCGCCCAGCGTGACCTGACGTTCCTGCATCGCCTCAAGCAACGCCGACTGCACCTTCGCAGGCGCGCGGTTGATTTCGTCGGCGAGCAAGAAATTCGAAAATACCGGGCCCTGACGTGGGACAAATTTTCGGTCGACTTGGTCGTAAATCATCGTGCCGACAAGGTCGGCTGGCAGAAGGTCGGGTGTGAACTGAATGCGGCTGAACTGCAGGTGGAAACACTCGGCGAGCGATTTCACAGTCAGCGTTTTCGCCAGTCCGGGCACACCTTCAAGCAAAACGTGACCGCCGGTCACGAGCCCAATGAGCAGGCGTTCCACCATATAACTCTGCCCGACAATCACCTTGCGAAGCTCCTCTTCGACTTGGCGGATAAACTTCGAGCTTTCTTCAATCTTTTCGGTCAGGTCTCTATCGGCATCCATACTCTACACTCACTTCAGAATTGATGACGTAGCGAGGAAATCCGCGCGTTCGTTGAGGGGGTGGCCTGAATGGCCCTTAACTTTGATGATCTGCGGCCGAGTCTTGTACTGGCGCATTTGTTTTCTCAGCGTGGCCACGAGATCTGTGTTGGCCTTGGCCTTCCAGTCTTTGGTGATCACGCCCAGCGAGTAGCTGCTGTCTGTGTGAATACGGATCACAGCGTCGGGGTCTGGAATGTGGTCAAGCGCGGCCTTGATGGCCATGAGCTCAGCAATATTATTGGTTCCGATGCCCAAGAACTGGAACGCTTCAAAATACTCGTTCGTGGTTCTCATCAGGAAACCCCATCCACACCGGCCCGGATTCCCGCTGCATGCACCATCGGTGTAGAATTCGTACACGCCGATATCTGGGCGGTCTTCATTGACCAACTCATCGGGGCGTTCTGTGCTGCTCTCGATGGGGCCGGCCGGATCCTGCCAGACAAGTTCATCGAAAGTCGGTCTGGATGAATCCGCAGCAGGGCTCGTCGAAGCGGCCTTCGCCGGCGTGGTTTTGGCTGCGGTCTTGGAAGCTTGCCCTTTCGAGGTCGAGAGGTTCTCCAGCGCGGCAGAATAACTCTTGGCAGCCTCATCTGGCTTGTACTTCATCGTGACCCGGCCGGTCTCGACCACAGGTTCGCCAGCGTCGTCCGTAAGAATCCAGACGCGATCGCGTCCACGAAAAATCATTTCCGTCCAAGGCATGCCTATCCTACTTAGCTGCAGCTTCGCGCCGTCGATTAGCGCGGGACCAGCAAAATTGCAAAGCGGGCGCCCTAACAACGTCAAATTGGCATAATATTCCAGACCTGTGTTTCAATGCGGAGTCGGTGTGGGCGTGGTTGCGAAATATGTGACCACACCTTACTCTTGCGGGGCCTGACGGACCCGAAGTGTGACCCATGTCCAAAACCGAACTGATCGATCAACTTCATCATGAACACGCTCATCTGACGCGCCTCTTTGCCGAGCTGAGTCAGACGTTTCGTCGCGTAGCCGCGGGCGACGTGGGCGACGAAGATTTCGACGATGCCCTCGCCACGGCCGCGGAAGACCTTGGGGCGGCGCTGGACGAGATGATGCATCACTTTTCGCAGGAGGAGGAAATCCTCTTTGTCGAAATCGTCGAACGTTTCCCGGAGCTTTCTGAGGAAATCGAGCGGCTTGAGCGCAATCATGAGAGTATCGCTGGACATGCCCGGAGTCTTCTCGCCCTTTTGGGCCGTGGTCACCAGTCGTTTCGGGAAGACTATGAGCGTGCGATTCAGACATTATCATCGGTGAGCCAGGAAGTTACGCAGCACACCCTCGACGAAGCCCAGGTTTATGGTGACGCGCTCAAAAGGCTCGCGCCGGACGAACGCCGGGCGATGTTGGAACAGTTGAAACAGATATAGGGTTATGGCTTGGTCGACGCCCTCAGATCTAAATCTGGGAGAATGCGTTGATACCTGCATCCTGCTGACTTTGAGGCGTTCATGGACAACAACAACTCGATTGGACAGATAGAACGCCTGGTTGAACGCTTGGCCCGCCGGGTTCGCCTGCAGCGGGTTATCAACGCTTTGACGACCGCGCTTACGGTTCAAATCCTGATGGGCGCGCTTTTGGTTGCGCTTGCTACGCCGGGATGGATTGACGAGGCGACCAGAAATATCGGGCTTCTTGCGACCTTGGCCATTCCGCTGGTCACCGCCCTGGTGGCCTGGTTTCGACCCGTGGATAAAATCTCTCTGGCGCAGGTTCTCGACCGAACCCATGACTTGCATGATCGTCTTTCCACCGCATTATTTCTGGCAGACAAGGAACGAAACGACTTCGAAGAAGCCCAGATTCGCGACGCATCAAATTTTATTGGTCGCGTGGATATTGGCTTGGCCTCGCCATGGCGGCGGCCCGCCGAGTGGG
The DNA here is from genome assembly GCA_041554035.1 of Allomicrovenator sp. GTDB lineage: Bacteria > Myxococcota_A > Bradymonadia > Bradymonadales > Bradymonadaceae > JBFFMO01. The sequence continues at coordinate 4,089 of JBFFMO010000446.1, forward strand.
TCGCGTTTGTGGTCGCTGCGTTCATTCTGTTGGGCGTCGGCTTTTTGAAGATGCCCGATCACCGTCGTCCTTTGCCTGCCGAAATCGTGATTCAACACGATAAGATTTTGGACGACGCCACCTTGGCGATGGAGCGAGAACGACTTGAGGCGCTGAAGCAGACGTTGATCGAGGCGGGGCTTGAAGACTCCAAAGAGCTGATTGAAGAACTCGATGTGCTTCTGGATCGCGCGGAAAATAGAGAAATTTCGGAAAAAGAGTTTCTGGAAGAGCTTGAGCGAATCGAAAAGAAGTTTTTGGATAAGGACGATGGCGGTCGCCAAGACATGGCCGAAAAACTCAAAGAGGCCGCCGAGGAACTCGAGAAGGCGCTGGGAAAAGACTTGAAGGAGGTCCCTGAGGCGCAAGCGCTCGTGGATGCCCTGAAAAAGAAGG
>JBFFMO010000447.1:0-4507 GCA_041554035.1 Allomicrovenator sp.
CCCCGGATATAGACCAAGAATTCGCCAGGTAAGGGGTCTAAAAAGTCTTCTTCTAAAATTCGCTCTTGGTAAAAATATCGGGCCACGAATTGAGAGCGAGTCCTTGGACCAGGCTGCCGCCAAGCCATGATGACCTCGCAACCCTGGACCTCGAACGTGTCCGTAACCGTGTAGCGTGCGGGCTGTTCGATCACAAAAGGCCGGACATTTCTTTGCAGAAACGCTTTGGTCTGCGAAAAGGCCATGATGTCGTCAAGACCCGGCTTAACGTCGCTCCCAAAAACCGCGTAAAGGGCACGGTCCATTGCAGAATCCGTCCAGATAAATGTCCCCTCAGCAGGAACCGACGAAAAATGCGAAAACAGCTGGTCGCGGTCGGCTTCTTTAACGACCAATAACTGCGATTTTTTTGAGGCGTTGACCAGCTCGGCGAACGAATGAGAACCCTTTCCATCAACGCGCTCAAAAATTCGAAGGTCGGCAAAATCCCCCAAAGAATGCACCACCGAGTCCAAGGTCACGCCCATCGCCTCGAAGGCTCCAAGCGCCAAGGGCGAATCGGTGAGCGCATATTTGTTCCAGAATTCACTTTTTGCCTCTCCAAAGCCCAGACCACTCAGAATATCTCCGTGCAAAGTCCGAGATGCCAACGCCGCAAAATAAGATCGCCCGGCACGCCGAATCTGTGCCTCCGGCTCAACATCCGTGAGCCTGGACACGCCCAAAAAAAGTCGATGTATTTCGTTGATGGCGTCAAAGGCCAATTTCTTGTTTTGCTCCGTCAGATTGGGCCCAGAAAAATCGGGGTTTTCGGGAACGGGGCCAGAAATCAGGACGTCAAAAAGACAGGGGTTTTGGCAAAGTAAACGAGCGTCTTTGACCCAAACTGCGGTGGGTGGTGGGGCCTTTTCGTGAGCCACACCAACGCTGATCGAAAAGGCGCCATGTTGGGACTCAAGCGTGCGAATGCACTGCCCTGCACTCAAGGTCGTCGGCCATGATCGGGTCGTCCAGACGGACTTATTTCGCCCCACCGCGCTTGCGCGCTGCAGCTCCTCGGTGACGTCTTCGACCTCCATCCCAAGGTACATCTCGACCTCGGCGACCGTCAGATCCAAGATGTGACGCTTCGTCACCAAAATCACAGGCGATTTGCCGGAAATCGACTCCAAAGGATGATGTTCGGTGGAGATGTAGAGCTTCTTGGCCTGTCGGACCCGTTCGAAAGACGTCTTTGCCGCGTGACCAACGACGACGTCAAACCCGGGGTTGGGGCGGTCAGCCATCGGCCAAATCGCAAAGGCCTCAAAAAGACGCCCAAGACGGACCAACATCGGGGTTTCTTCTGCTCCGCGATGACGTTGCTCTGCAAGCGTCTCCACAACATGCATGACGAGCGGCTCAAGCGACGAATGCTGATACCATTCGTGCGGTGGGATGCCCTGATAGAGGTTATACACCCCTTCATAATAGAGCGTCTTTGAGAGCCCAATCGCCGATTTGAAGGCCTCGTCCTTAACAAACGACGCGTTCGACATGTCTCGTTGCAGGCTTGGACAATCCAAGATGGCCTCGGAGCCCGGCGAGCCTTTGGTGGTTTCAGTCAGAACCAGGACCCCAAATTGGGTCAGATGGGTGCGTGAGGTTTTTTCGCCTGGCAGAATTCGGACGTGGCCGCGGGTGCCGTCGGTCTCCACAATTCCATGGGCGGGATGGCCCCCAAAATTGAATGGGAAAGAAATCCGAGCCTTATCGAGCATCACGACGGTTTCAGAATATTTCGCAAAATCCTTCAAGTAGGTTTTTTCGGCGATCGTCCCGCTCAAATTTTTAAAGAACCCGAGCACGTGTCCCGCACGAAATGATTCTCGAAAATAAATGCGGGTGCCCTCGCGGGCTTGAATCACGTCGACGCGCGGCGCTCCTGGCGCCAGCGTGAGCCGGGCGGTTCCAGACTCCAAAATAAACGACGCGGGTTTGAGTGCTTCGGCAGCAGTAAAACCAATCGCGAGCTGTTTGGCGGCAAGATCGCCAGGGCTTTGAGCTTTTCGGAATGCTGCATTAAAGAGGTCGGCGAGGTCTTCGGCCTGAAATGGAGCCCCATCGAACACGGCTTCGACTTCATCGGTGTCGATTTTGAATTCGACTTTGCTGGCGCCCAGCAAATTAGCCGCAGAAACGATCTCAATCACCCAACGATGGGGGTCGGGAAGCCGAAAAAGTCGCAGCTTCTCGCGGGCCTTCTCGGGGTCGAGTCGAAACTCACCTTCTTTCTCGAGACGCCCGTCTTTCCTGAGTTCTTTGAGGATATCGTTGGTCATGCGCGATTATCGCATCCAACGAAGATCAGCCGCAAGTCTGCGAGTTACGAACACACTGATAGGGCATGTAAAAAAGGGCGGGATCGTCGTAGAGCGAGATGCACGAATAACCCTGACCGCATGCTGCATCAGTGGTGCAGGCCACCGAGCATGCCGGCGAGTCGCCGTAATTCACACAGACATTTCCACCGCCGCCACAGTCTTGATTGGTCGTGCACGATTGGCATAACGACTCAGCTCCGTTTGGATTGAGCTTGGGATTATCGTCGATGCCGTGCACGCCGTAATGCACCTCAGGGAAATCGTCGTTGACCCCGCGCAAAAGCGTGTTCCAGGTCACCGGGATATGGCCACCTTCGCCATCGGTCAGGACCAACCAATGAACGAATCGGTTGATGATCTCGTAGCCAGCCGAAAACGGTGTGGTGTTCACGGTCGTGACAATATTTGTGTTCTTATAGCTACGATTTGGATTTTCAAGCAGAGCCTCGACGTAAGTTCGGTAGCTGTTGCAGCCGTCAAAAACCCAAACCTGATAGCCGTCTTTCATCTCGATTTCGTCGAATTCCGAGTCATCGAGTTCATAACGTGGCTGATAGTCCAGAATCATGCCCGCGCCCGCGCCGGCATGGCCGCTGTAGATCACGACATCACTGCGTTTTACGGCGCCTTCAACCAGCTCGCGCAGAAGGCTCTGTGGTTTGCCAGCATCGTCGTCCATCTGTGAGTGGATGATATGAACCCGAGCTTCGACGTCTCTTCCCTCGATGCTCACGGGCAACACAAAGGGCGCCGAGTCTGCTTTAAGGTCTTCGAAAGTCGTCACGGAGTCGTTTTGCCAGCCGCTGTCGAGCAGGAATTGAACGGTCCATTTTGCCGTCTCTAGATCGTAGCGCTCTTCATTATAATCGCCGCCGAAAATGACCGTGATATCGTAGACGCCGTCTTCAAAGATTTCGTCGTATTTGGGGAACGCATCGGTCGAAGGCACCGGCGAAACCAAGACATCTACGGGGAGCTCGACGTTATCGCGGGTGATCGAAAACTTCAGGTGCTCGGCACCTTCGGCCTCAATAATGAACTTCAAAAGGTCGGCCGAACCCACGAGTTGAAGGTTGTAGGAAACAACAAGGTTTTCGCCGTCCACGACCGTGTCGGCGGCGCCAGCGTTCTGGTAGCTCGGCTTAACGTAAATAAAATATTTCTTTTCCGCGTCGGTGATATCGACGTTGGCGGTGCGCAGAATTTCATCGATGCGAGAGCGTGATTTCCGAGACACTTCGTCAACGATGTTGTCGGCAATCTCGTCAGTCGCTGATTGCTGCGCGACGTCGTCCAGCGCATCAAAATCTGCGGGGAGCGCGACGGTGACTTCACCGGAAAGCGTGTACTCAGCCGCATTGGTGCTGATATAATTATCAGATTTCCCAAAACCGGCAGGCAAGTTGACGATGGTCGAGGAATCGGCCTCTTGAGCGGTATCCGCGCCACATCCCATGGCGCTTAGAAGCAGAACAGAACTCAAAATTAATGTCTTCATCAACGACTCCTCGATTCGCGGCCACTTCGATGGCTCGACTGCTGGCGGATCATTGCAACTCACGGGCCAACGCTGGCCCCGGCCTCAAGGCCCTGACTTCAGTGAAGTTTTGCAGAAACCTGGTTGGAATATCGACTCCGGCACAAAAAAAGCGGCTACTTGAGTAGCCGCTTCTAGGGTCAATTCACCCCAAGCTCTTAGAGCGTGCAACCGTACTCTTCGCGGCTCATGCCGGCTTCTCCCGCCAGTCCGAGCGACGTTCCACCTGCTCCACCGGCCGATGGCGTCATGACCATTTGATTATAGTTGTACGTGCCATCGCACCAAACCGCGATCGAATGGCCTCCTGCGCCGCCTCCGCCGTGGCCACCACGTGCGCCGTCGCCGCCTTTACCTCCGTCGCCTCCGAGCAGGGTCGATGCCTTGGTTGCGTTCGGAGAGACCAACGTGTCACCGCCCTTCCCGCCGACTCCGCCCAATCCCGGTGCGCCTCCTGCACCGCCACCGCCACCGCTTGCGCCGGCTGCGGGTTCAAGCACCAGGTCGGTGTACAAAAACCCAGCGGACGATTGAAGCACCAGTCCAAAGCTTGAACCGCCCTGCGTGCCACCGGTGCCACCGATTCCGCCACATCCGCCCCCTCCGC
>JBFFMO010000448.1:0-4506 GCA_041554035.1 Allomicrovenator sp.
CATAGGCAGATAGAGAAGCAGCGTGATGGCAAGGATAATGGCGCGGTCAGTCCACCAGGGCGTGGCGTCGGCTTCGTACCATTTAAGACCTCGCAGGGAGGGCGGTGACGAGATTTTTTCGGGGTCGCTCATCTGGACTCGGCTGAACTGGAGCGACCCGTGATATCTTTCGCACGCACGCCGGTCAAGCTAGCGTCCAGTTGCTGCTTGACGCATGATCTGGGCCAGACTTATAAGGGACGCCGCATCGTCACTGTCAGCTTGTGTTTTCGGAGGTTCTTACGTGTCAGATCCGATCGAACTCATCGAAAGACGGATTCAAGCTGTCCTCGATGGGGAAAAGTCGACCCGAGGTTTGCATCTCTTTTGCCAACTGGGTGGAAAGAACGAAGATTCCGGCATCACCACACTACAAATTAGTGGGTCAGGCTGGGCGCTCGTAAGTTGGCGTCTTGAGGACGATACTCAGATGTTCAGCTATCAACTCCCCGACGAAGATATGCGACGTCTTTATGGAATGCTCATGCGGTTTCCGTTTTGGAGCGTTTCTCCCGCACGTCGCGAACGTCAGGAAGAAGAATCAAATATCCATATGAGAATTTCCGATCAAGAAAAGGGATTCTCACACGGTGTTCAGTTCTTCACTGGCGATTACGACGATTATCCTATGTTGCGCGACCTCATGGAACGCGTCTCTAAGCTCGTCGAAGTGCTCAGTGAAGGCACGATCACGGCAGCCGCCGGTTAATATGTCTGCCGAACAATGCACAATTCAGATTCTTAGAATGGCCAATGGTGGAGACGCGGTCGGGAAGCTCCCGGACGGCGTTACCGTTTTTGTGCGCGGTGCTTTGCCCGACGAACGCGTCGAGATCGAAGTCATCGAACGCAAGAAGTCGTTTGCTCGAGCCAAGCTGATCAAGGTCATCACTCCTTCACCCCACCGCGCTGAATCGCAATGCCGATACAGCCGGACCTGTGGTGGCTGCGATTTCTGGCACACGACTTACGCCAACGAGCTGGACCTCAAGGTCACCTCGGCGTTGGACACGCTTAGACGAATTGGGAAGATCGAAGTGCCCGAGCCCGTGGTTCATGGGGCTTCGAAGATCACAGGTTGGAGGACGCGAGCGAACCTCACTTCGGATCGCCGCCATCGCCATCTGGGATTTGTGGCCAAGGCCTCTCGGTCGGTCGTCGATGTTTATCGATGTCCTGTGCTTGCCGATGAACTCAACGATGCCATCGCTGTCCTGCGCAAAATGACCGCTGTTTTTGACGGACGCATCTTCCTTGAGACCGACGGCCGACGCGGCGTCATCGTTGACGCACAACATGCTCGCCCCGATTGGATGACGCCCCCTATTCACGGCATCGTTGGACTGGGCGGAGAACAAAATGTCCTTGCGACCGAATCCCACCATGTGGCCCCCGAGGGCTACCAGGTGCCGGCAGGTCGTTTTCGGCAGGGAAACACCGAAATGAACCATCTCCTGGTGGAGCGTGCCACGCATCACCTTGCCGGTTCTAAACGTGTTCTGGAGCTCTTCTGCGGCATGGGCAACTTCACGTTGGCTTATGCAGGCAAATGCGAAGCGGTGAAGGCGTTGGACGTCGATGTCCAAGCCGTGGCCACGCTCGAGGAAATGGCGAGCGCGTTGAAACTACCAGTCGACGCTCAGGCCTGTGATCTTGACACCGATTTCCCTGACTTCGCGTGCGATACCGTCCTCCTTGATCCGCCAAGAACGGGTGCGGCAGGAGTGGTGGCCAGATTGGAGACAAACACCGTCCGAAAGGTCGTGTACGTGTCTTGCGACCCCGCGACCCTTGCGCGCGACCTGGCAACCCTGACGGGAAATGGCTTTAAACTTCGTCATCTTGAGTTCGTCGACATGTTCCCGAGGACGGCACATATCGAGACCATCGCGGTGCTCGAAGCGTAGATGTTGTTTGTGATCTGAACTGGTGGTAACACCAACGGACGTTAATGTTCGCGGAACATTAGCTCATCCACGTTGTCCCAACAGTTGATGGGGAACGTTAATCGCAGCCTACGGTTACGAAATGAACTACCGCAAATTTAGAATTCGATGGTTGGGAGTGTTGTTGGCGTTGGTCGCGAGTGTTTCCGCTTGTGACTCCTGCGGGCCCGAACAGGTCCCGCCGCCCATCGTCGAACCCGTCGCCGAGGCCAAGGTCGAAGTGCCTGAGGTCGATCCTCTGGCAGAAGCTCGCGGAGCCGCTGACAAAGATGCCGAAGGCGTGGCTGTCGTGCTCAACGACACGGCTACATTAGTGGCATCGTCGATAGAAGCAGAAGCGAACAAGCCACAAAAAGTCGTTTCGAAAAAGCCGAAGAGCGATCCGGAGACCGGCAAAATCGATACTTCTGCCGTCAAACGAATCTTCGACCAGAATAATATCGCGATGCGTAAATGCTATGAGCGCGTCTTGAAAGCCAGTCCGGGCCTTGAAGGGAAAGTAACCCTTGAGGTTAAGATCCAATCCGATGGAACGGTGGGTTCGGCGAGAGCCCGTGGTGTTTCGTTGAATAACGCCGCGATCAACGACTGCATGGAACGACAGGCTAAGACGATGAAGTTCCCGCAACCCAAAGGTGGCTCGGTTCGCGTCGCGAATCCATACACCTTCCGCCCCGACTTCTAGTTGCCTTGATGGGCGGGCATCCTGCCTGCCCTCCTACTTCTGACTCAGAACGACCCAGAACAACTCAGAACGTATTCTCAAGAGCCTGCTTCACGTGCGGCTCCGACGTCGGTTTCGGCGCCCGTACAGGTCGGCGTTTGCGCCCTGACTTCGAAAACTCTTCCGGGGCATCGACGACGATCATCGAGCCTTTGGGCGACATCTTCAACGACACGGCCCGACCATTCAACACCACGGCAGCAGCCATGGATGCCGCGTTCCCGGCCGCGCCCGAGGTCGCCGCATCGTTCTTGCGAGCATTCACTGCAGACGTGACCTTGGCCGGCATCATTTGCGCGCCCGGCTCTTTCTTTCCACTCGTCGCGTACAAACCGCCACCAATGAAAGCCAAGGCAATCGTTGAAACGACGATGAACGGCAAGAGCCGACGACTCTTCGCGACCATGATGCCTTCAAAGCTCTGGTCGATAAGTGTCGGCGCCCGCGCCAAATCACCCGTGTCGGGCGCGGCCATCTCTTGACTGCGAATCGTCAGGTCTGCCGACACATCGCTCAGCTTCGCCAACGCGCGATACTGTCCGCTCGCCCGCGGAAGCTCGTCCTCGACCGTTGCCTCGTCTTGAATCCACTGCTGCAAAGCGATGGCATCGACTTCCTGAGCCGGAACCGAATTCAGCAGTTCTTTGGTGAAACAAGTCGCCCGAATATGCTCAAGCTCGTTGGCCAACTCCTCCATCGAGAGAGGTCGAGCCGCTGGGTCCTTTTGCAAAGTTCGAAGAATGAGGTCGTCGAGTTCTGGGGGAACACTGTTCAGCCCGGGGATCGACGAAAGTGGCCTGGCGGGAACCGAGATATGTTTCATCGCGAGACCCATCTGGGTGGTCGCGTTGAAGGGTAGATTCCCGCAGATCAGCTCGTATAAGATCACACCAATGGCGTAAACGTCAGCAGCCGAACCAACGCGGTCGCCCTTTGCCTGTTCCGGGCTCATATAGGCCGGGGTGCCCCAAAGCGTCCCCGATTTAGTCATCGTCTCGTCGGTGAGGTGCTTCGCGATTCCGAAATCCAGAAGCTTGGCAAATTCGGCGCTGCCGTTGACCTTGCACAGGTAAATATTTTCGGGTTTGAGGTCGCGGTGAATGACCTCACCGATATGCGCCTCACCCAAGACCCCACAGACGGGAAGAACGATTTCCAGCGCCTCACCGTAAGTCAGGAAGCGGTAGGCGAGCCGATCGGCAAGACTCTCACCGTCGAGCAACTCCATGACCATGTAGAAGTCTTGAGGCGGAGCTTGTCCGAAATCAAAAAGTCGAACGGCGTTGGGGTGGCGCAGATTTGAAATGGTTCGCGCTTCATACATGAAGCGGCGCTTGATGTTTTCGTCGCGAAGGTAGTCCGCCTTCAGAATCTTGAGCGCGACATCACGCTCAAAGTCGATCTGGCGAGCGGCATACACAGTGCCCATCCCGCCTTCGCCAAGTTTACGAACGATGCGGTATCGGCCGTCAAAGAGCTTCCCGACCAGGGGATCCGCGAGGTCGTCGTCGCTCAAGTCGAGCAGGCGCGACCCATCGGTAGGGCAAACCTCGCTACCGTCTTGAAACGTGGAGCCGCACTTCCAACAAATTCGTTCCCTCGCCCGGACTTTCATCTTTGCGTTTTCGATCACATCCACTTCGTCGTTGTCCGCACTGCCGTCGAGACTAAGAGACTCAGCGTCCATCATAGTGGATGCGGCCCCTAAAGCGCAACGCCTGACCACGGAGCATTCACACAAATTGTGTGTTCAAAACGGCACAACAGCGAAGCCTTGTGGCCATGATGGGACCGTCG